>DATKHW010000164.1:0-32139 GCA_035546275.1 Gemmataceae bacterium | reverse complement strand
CATCCTTCGGCTTCTTCGCGCCAGGCTGTCCGGCCGGCAGCCTGGCACCTTGTTCGGATCAGGAAGATCAGCGGCTGCCGGGCAAGTGGGCAAAACCGCATACCCCTACGGCATGAACCTGGCTGACGGCGGGAGCAGTGCGACTTGGATTTCTTTTTTGACACCCCGAAAAACGTCGGCTAGGTTCAGTCGAAGACGCGGTTGTTTCAATTGACAGCAACAATGTCCAACAACGATACAAACTGAAACCCCATCGGCCATTGCGTCCATCGAAAGGTGCAGCTGGTTGGTGGAAAGCATAGAGGGAGAGACTGCAATGACACAAGCAAAAGCAGATGCTGACGCGACAAAGGTCCCAGACCTAGGCCGACTATTTCGAGGTTACCAAGAATTTGTCCTGGGCCTCCGTAGGACCCGCCAAGCGGATTATCCGATCATGGACTACAGCGAGTTCCAACTCTGGTGGCCGACACTGGAGGAACATGTCCGGCTTGCCCTGACCCGGTGCTATCAAAGGCACTTGGGCGAGGCCAAGGGAGGCCTGCCCACCAGGTCAGGATGATTTACACAAACAGTGCAAGATTCACGCGAGGTGATGAACGGCGAACGTCATTGACACTTAACTCTGTCACAGCTTATCGGCCTCGGTCCCGCTAGTACCATGAACTTTCGAGGACATTCTGTAGCGGTGGTATGGCGCAGCGCGGCCCCGCGGCACCGGCGAACTTCTGGCGGGTGTATCCGGGCTTGTTTCCCGGGTCGGCGAATCTCAGTCGGCCCCCCCTCATGATCTCGTCAATCGCGGAGAAAGCTCTCCCGTAGCTGGCGTCGTCTGCGAGCGTTGGGATCAAGCCGAAATTCGCGAGTCGCGCCAACTCCTCGGCAAAAAGCTTCTTGGCCCCTTGGGCACCCCACTGGTACAGTGGCTCGTAGACCTCCTCAGTCACAAGGTCGAAAACCAGGCTCGCACTGCGTGACAACCAAGGCGGTTCTCCAGTCGAAGCGTCGCGCGGGTATTTGGCAAGTAACCAAGCACGGAACTCCTCAAGCGATCTCGGCAGTCCGTCGGCGTTCAGTGACATGGCAGGCTTCCCCCTCCGTCAAGCCAGACCGACACTTCACACCGGCGGCCGCCAGGGTTTGCCTTTGCGCTTCGCCCAGTGCGCGAAATACATCGCCTTGGACAACGATTCGTGCCCGTCGGACGCGCGGTATCTGGCTGACAGCGAAATCCCACCGGGTTCCTATCACTATTCTAGGAAAAAGGCAATCTTGCCACGAAAGCTCATGCACTTCATTATGCTCTTGCAGCATGCGCACAAGCGTAAGCGCCGCGTCCGTGGCGGCCGCAAGTGCCATGCCGTTTGATTTCCTGCCAGGAAAACATGCCACGCAAGCGTCTTGAAAGCTGCGCTGCCCGACCCGTGCCGCGAAGTGGGCTGGATCATCCGCCTCTGCCGAGGAGCCAACGTCCCCATGGTCGATTGCCACACCTCCAAAGGAGGACACCACATGGAAGCTGTACCTGTAGAACTCGGCATCTTTCGCCTCCGCCCGTTTCCAGGCGTTTTGTGACGCGCCTGCATCAGACCAGAATAACGAGCGGCTGAATTCCGGAGCGCCGTCAAGCACGGCAACAAGAAGGACAGTTGGCGCTTTGACACTGTGCTGGTCCGCGAAATCAGTCAGATTGTGCACCAGCATCTCTGGCTCGGCCGTCGCGTCAGTACACAAGTAAGTCCGGGTAGGTTGACAATACCTAGCCCAACTCTCCCATAAAATGTCCTGAAGGGAGTACTTGGCCTTGAGGCGCGCCTGCACCCAGGAAGCCCGCATCAGGGCGCTGGCCAGACGGAAATCTTCATCAGGACTGCTGGTCTTGATCCGTCCACGGTTTTGGCTAATCAGGTGAGCCAGAGGCTCGACATAAGCGGTTGCCCATCCGTTGGTGAAAGCGTTGCCACCACGGTTAGTACGCTTCAGAGGCTCCGCAATGGTCGTCATGGGACTGCCCTCATCAGTCAGACTCCCCCCTCGTCAACTCAACTTCTCCCATAGAGGGTAGTGGGTGGTCCAAGGCCCGGCAAGGAGAAAAGTAGAAAAAAGCCAGCACCAGTCGTTGAACTCTACATTTCAGCTCAATTGTAACCGGCCTGCGCCCCTCTACAGGTTTACTAGCCGGGCCTTCTAAGAGCACGCAGGCTGCCGGTGTTTGCCATTAATGACTTGGTCTCGATATCTTGTCTCCACTTATAGATAATCCGTTCGTCCGCTTTAACGGCGCTCATTGAAGGACTGTAACCACTCGACCCCTTTCGGCTCCTCGTCCGGCCGGTGTGAGAGGATGCGGATGCGCTCGATCGTCACCTCTCCGTCCGCGGTTTGCTGGGCCTGCTGGCGCGTCATCTCCTTGACCCAGGTGATCCGATGCCGCTGGATGCCGCGGTCGTAGAGGCTGACCGCGCCATTAACGAGGGCATTCAGGTTCGACCCTTCGAGCAGCACCAGGTAGACTAGATCGCCCACGAATTTCAGTAACAGCCCGGCGCTGGGGTTGTACGTCGCCGGCCCCAGCCAGCTGTAGGGAAAGGCCTGGCGGTTGCCGTTGGCGAACCGGAATTCCAGCGACAGCGCCGTGTCCCGTATGCCGCGTAGGTAGCCGAAGGCCTGGCACTCTTCTTCGTCGGCATCTGCGTCCGCCGCCGTGGCCCGGTCGAGCGGTGAGCTGGAGCGCGGCTGTCCGGCGCGGCTTCGCAGGGCGAATATGTCGAGATTGTTATCTTTCATGCGTCGCCTCCTTCTTCTTGATCGCTGCATGGTCGCGGCCGGCCCGCTCGCGCGGCCGCTGTTGGCTGGCCCACTGCCGCAGGAACGACAGGTGACGCTTCAGCCGCTCCCGGCCGGCCGGCTTTCTCGGCCGGAACACTTCCGTCGCCGTCAGCCGCTCGCGGTCGCGCGACGCCGCCTCGCGCAGCGCCTTCTTGTCGTCGGTGAATATCACCGCCTGTTCCCGCCCGCGCGACACCGACACGTAGAGCTGCTGGCGGTCCGAGGCCGGCAGCGACTGCTGCGACTGGCCGATCAGCACCTTGTCTACCGTCTTGCCCTGGCTGGCGTGGCTGGTCACCACATAGCCGTAGGCGATATGTCCGAAATCCTTCCCGATCACCCAGCCGTTGTCCACGACCAGGTCGCCTCCGGGCGTGAAGCCGCGGACGGTGTAGAGCGCCCCGTTGTTGAGCCGATGCCGGCCATCGGCCGTCTTGCCGCCCGCCGTCACCCGCAGCCGGTCGCCCAGGGCCAGGCGCATCGCCTCCGGCCGGTAGACCTGAAACCGCCCCGCCTGGTCGAGTGGAAGCGGCTGGTCGCCTACCAGGAGGCGCTCTCCGTTCTTAAAGCCCTTGGCGTTCTGGTGGAACTGGAGCATGTCGCCGGCGGCGTAGCTCGCCGCCTCTCCCCGCTCCGCTTGCGTCAGGTGCAGCGGCCGCCAGGCCAAAAACTCCCGCTCCTCGCCGAGCTGGCCTTTTGCCGCCAGTGCGCCGCGGATGACCTCGGTGATGCGCTGCCCTTCCACGTGCGTCGGCGACACTACCAAGGCGGTCTTGGCCTCGCCGTCCGGCTTCTTTTCCGCGGAGGCGTGCAGGTAGGCCTCGGCCAGCCGCAGGTAACGCTTGTCGTCTGCGACTTCCTGCACCCAACCCAGCCGGTCCAGCTCGTCGAACCCTTCGGCGACCTTGTCCTCCGACACCAGCCGCACCGCCTTCTTGTAGTCGCCGTCCTGACGCATGATCTCGGTCACCGCCACCGACGGCACGCCGGCTTCCTCCTCCAGCAACTTCAGCGGCGAGCCGCGCGACGGGCTGGAATGCTGCTTGCGGTCGCCCATTAGGATGACGCGCGCATTCACCCGTTTCGCGATGTCGAACAAGGCGGCCGTATCCTGGCTGTTGAGCAAGCCGGCCTCGTCCACCCAGATCACCTGCCCGGCCGCCCGCTGCTGCATCGCCTCGCATTTCAGGAACATCGCCACCGTGTCCGCATCCTTGAAGCCGGCCGTACGCAGCACGTCGCGGCTCGCCCCGGCCGAGGGCGCCAGCACCACCACCTGGCGGCCGCCCTCCCCGATCGCCTCCACCGCCTCCTGCATCAGCGTCGTCTTGCCCGTACCGGCGGCGCCGCGCAGCAGAATTACCCGGTCGCGCGACGACAGGATGTGTTGCACCGCCTGCCGCTGACCTTCGTTGAGCCAGTCGCGCTGGAGGGGGCGGCCGGGAACGCCCAGCGGCTGCCGCGTGCCCCTGCCCTCGCGCGCGAAGGCCACGAGGTGGTCCTCTTCGGCCAGCACTTCCGGCGTCGTGACCATGCGTGCGCCGCCCCGCTGCTCGACCAGCAACGGCCGCCGCGCGTATTCACGGCGGACGCCCTCCACTGTGACCGACCCCAGGCCGTGCTTCAAGGCCTCAGCCAGCAGGCGCTTTTCGGGAACGACCGCCTCCCGTTCAAACACGTGCCGCACCGCGAAGTCCACCGAAGCGGCGTCGCCGCGCTCCGCAGCCGGACCCGTCCCCGGCTGGCCCTTGGCCGTCAGAATCGCCTGCCGCTCCGCTGGCGTCAGCCGCTTGTCCCACTCCCGCGTCAGCTCGGCCCAGCTCAGGCTCTTGTCCTTGCGTTCCCGCGACAAGGCGCCGAGGCGGGCTTTGGCTTCCGGGTCCTCGATGCCCTTCTCCCGCGCCAGCTCCTCGATCTTGTCGGTCCGCCGCGAGAAGCGACGGATCGTCGCCGGCTCGATGCCGCGGATCTCGAAATCGTCGCGCTTGCGGTCGATAGCGTAGCCCAGCGCCTGCAGCCGGTTGGCCAGCCGCGCGCGGAACGCCGCCTGCCAGTAGGGCGCGTCGCGTTTTAAGTCGCGGAACTGGCCGGCTTTCCACTGCTGCTCCTCGCGGTCGAATGTCGCGTTGAAGACGAAGGAGTGGGCGTGTAGCTGCGGGTCCGGCACCCCCTGCACCGGCCGGCTGGTGAAATGGACGAACTCGCCGTAGGCCAGGTTGCCGGTCGTCCGCTCCTCGTTGCGGCCGTCCTTGCGCACGCGAGCTTTCATTTCCGCTTCGATGTCGCCCATCGTCTCATGCACCGAGTCGCGGAAGGCGGCGAGGACTTCCGGGTCTTCCGTCAGGGCGTAGAGCAGCGACACCGATTTTGGCACCGACCACGTGAAATCGTAGCCGACCGTCCGGTCGTCCTTCGTCCTGGGCGTCAGCCGCTCGCCCGTGCGCGGATCGCGGTTCTCGCACAGGGCGTTGAACGCCCGCTTCGAGACCGGGCCTTCCAGGCCCAGCATCCTTGCCCCCTCCCCGCCCCAGCGGCCAATGATCTCTTGCCCCTCCGCGTAGTAATCGGCGGAGGCGTAATACTGCTTGGCGGCGTCGGACGACGACTGTTGCGTGATCCTGAGCATGCAAAATTCTAGGCGTGAGTTTGCAACGCAGCCCGGCCGTTCTCGGGAAACGGGTATTTCCCCGCGACCGAACCAACTTCCAGTTGCGGCGGAAGCAAGAGCCGTGCCGACCATTTGACCGTAGGGATTTCCGCCATGTCTGAAATTCTGGACAGGCGCGTCCCTCCGTGCTACTGGTCGCTGCACAGGTTCATCAGGCGGTCAACAGGGCATGAAGGTCTATCACGGAAGGCGCACCGAACACGGCTGCGCGGTCGATGTCGAGGAGGACGGCGAGGTCTATTGCCTCAACCCGCGGCACGACTTGCGAAACCATTCGCCGACCGGCTTCGACTGGTCGTACTCCGGCAGCGGGCCGGCGCAACTCGCGCTGGCCCTGGCCGCCGACGTGCTCGGCGACGATGAGCTTGCTCAGGACGTTTATCAACGTCTGAAGTTTCGCCTGGTCGGTGGTTTGCCGCACGAAGGCTGGATGCTGACCGAGGGCCGCATCCGCTCAATCATTGACGACATTCGCTGCGAGCACGGCCGGACCCGCCAGTAGTCCAGCCGCCGACCTCGCTCGCCCACGGCCGCACTGACTCGCGCCAGTAAACGCCGCCTCGACCCTCGCGCCCGCGGTCGCCTCCTTGTCCTGCCGCCCGATCGCCTCGTTCAGCCGCCGGTCCTTCCTCCCCTCTTCTCGCCGCACCGAGCGGCCTTTCTTGCCGGGGTCTTAAAGCCGCCGCCGGCCCGCGCAAGCTGCCAAGGCCGTTTCCCTGCGGGAGCCTCGGCCTTTCGCTTGCCCGGTGCGCTGCGCCCCGGCTGAGGCGGCTTTGTGTCCGCCCCCGGAAAGGCCGTCACGGTGACGGTCTCGCAAGCAAAAGGAGAAAGACCATGTCCGACACGAAAATCGATCACAGCAAGAAACACCCGGCGTTCACCGCCTACCACGTCCGCGGCGGCAAACCGGGCGAGAAGGGCTTCTGGACGCGCATCGGCGTCGCGTGGGCCCACAAGGACGGCAAGGGCTTCGATGTGCAGCTGGACAGCCTGGCCCCGCTCGACGGCCGCATCGTCCTCCGCACGCCGGAGCCGAAAAACGATTAAGTCACGCATCAACCGGGGCGGGCGCAATCCCGCCCCGCAACTGAAAGGAACCATCCTATGACCATCTGCAATTACTACACCCACGACAACATGTCCGACCTCATCGCCGCGCTCGACCGCTTCGCCGACGCCGGCATCGACCCGGCCTTCGACGCCGAATGCGAGGAACTGGAACGCCAGTTCGCCGAGCGCCGCCTCACCCAGGCCGGCGAGTGAGGGAGGCGACCATGAACGACGCAACCATCGACACCGGCGAACCCGTTGACATCAATAGCCATGTCCGCCAACTGCTCGCCAAGCATCACAGCATCGCCGCCATCTGGTGCACCGACGACGTGCGAGGAATCCGGCCGCATTTGACCGAAGAACAAGCCTGGGAGGTCCTCCAGGAGGTGGACGACCACCACGACGCCGAGTGGGGCATCAATTGGACGACGCTGGAAACCGTCGCCGACCACCTTTATCCCCAACCAGATCGTGAATAGGAGGCAACCATGAACGCCATCACCGCCAGCGATAGCATCCGCTATGCCGAAGCCGGCGCCGACCCGGCTTTCGACGGCGACATGGAGGAACTGGAGCGCCCGTTTGCTGAACTTCGCCTCACCCTCAACCACACTGACCAGAAAGGAATCAAGCCATGCACTACCCCATGTTAGTTACCCTCGCACTCGAAGCCGGCGCCACGTCGTTGGACGCCCGCAGCGCGGCGCTGTCGCAGCTGCAATCCGACCCCAGTTTCTGCGGCGAAGGAGGCCGGTTTGGCTCGCCTGTCTGCGACTGGTTCGTCATCGGCGGCCGCTGGAGCGGCTTGCTTGCCGAGCAGCCCTTGGGTCAGGACTACCAAGACGCCTTCCGGGCCGAGTTTCCCCAGATCGCCGAGGGCGGGTATCCCGCCACTCTCATCAACAAGCACCGGGCCGGCTTGAATGGCCTATGGCGGCGTTTCGGAGGGCGCGAGGACCATCCTGCCACGCGCAGCAATTATAGGCCGTTGGGCTACGACGATGACGCGATGCTCATCGACCGCATACGCTACGAGTCCTTCCTCAAGCCCTTCATCGGCTCCGATGCCGAAGACAACTTTGAATTCGCCGATCTCGACTCGGAGCCAGTCGCTGAATCGTTCATCGGCCGCAAATGGCTCGTCGTCATCGACTTTCACGACTAACCCTGGAAAGGAACTAACCATGAAACTCAAAATCATTGACACCGCCCACCATCGCAACGGCGTCGCCGGCTCACCCTTCGACGTCGTGCTGTTCAAGGTGCAACGCGAGCAAGGCGTCAAAGTCGGCGTCCTGTTCGACGACCCCGGCGCCTGCGCCGTCCTCGACGTGACCCTGCTGGCCGCCGGCGACATCGCCTTCGGATTAAACAGTTGGAGAGGGGATGAGTACGAGCCGGAACTTCGCCGCGCCATCGACCATGACCGCGACAGCGGCCCGGACGCCGTCAGGACCGGCGATGCGTCCATCCCACAGCGCGTCGATCGCTGCGACGCCGCCCTGCGTCGCTACTCCGACGACGGCGTGTTCACCAGCCTGATCGACCTCCTCACGGACGCCATGCACTGGTGCGATGCGACCGCAGAGGACTTCCACTACGCGCTCTGCCTGGCAGGCAAGCACTATGTCGCCGAACGGAACGATCAACCCATCACGGAAAGGAAACTCCCATGACCTACGCCCTCGCCTCCATCAACCCCTTCCTTGCCGCCCGCAGGCGGCGGTTTGTTTCCCCAGCTCGGACGGAGCCGGATCCGTCCGCGCACGCCAGACCGGTCCGCAAGGTGCAGATCGGCCCGGCGACCCTGTACAACGGCGACTGCTTCGACGTCATGCCGACGTTGCAGCCGGTCGAGGGGGTGGTCACCGACCCGCCCTACGGCATCGGCTTCAAGTACCGCAGCTACGACGACGCGCCGGGGCGGTACGACCTCCTGATGTGGAAGCTCGTGCCCCTGCTGACCCGATTGGCAGACGGCGGCCCCTGTTTCGTCTGGCAAAGCCCCCTCAAGGCCGACCGGTGGCACAAGTATTTCCCCGAGGATTATCGCATTCTCGCCGGCTGCAAGCTGTACCCCAGGCGAAACGGCAAGCAGCCCTGCCTCAGCTGGGACCCGATCATCTTCTGGAGTCGGAAGACCCGGCTGTGGAAGGAAGTGCCGCGCGATTGGCACCTCGTGGACCTGGCGCCGTACGACGGCTACCAAGGAGACAATCCCGTCCCCTGCCCGCGCCCGCTCGCCCAGGTCGAGTTCATCTGCCGCGAGATCTCGGCGAAATCTATCGCCGATCCATTCATGGGCAGCGGCACCACCGGCGTCGCCTGCATCAACGCCGGCAAGGCCTTCGTCGGTATCGAACAGGACGCCGTGTACTTCGAGTACGCCTGCGAGCGCATCCGCAAGGCGTGGGCAGCCGTCAACCGGAGCCATTCGTGACCGCCGGCTGATTCCCCGGACTGCACGGCTGCGCCGGACCGCCATTGCGGGAGCCACCGACGACCTGGCCTAAAATGCGGGAACTGGCCGGTGCCAGCCCGCGTCAGCGCCCCCGCGGCGGAAACGCCAAGGCCGCTACGTCGTCCAGCAACTGCTTCTTGGTAGTCTCGTCCATGTGCCGGTAGGCATCGCCGGCTAAGAGCGCGGCCAGCCGCGTGCGGAACGCCTCCTGTCGGCTGGCGTGCCGCCGCGTGTCGGCGCGCGCCTGCAGCTGGTCCCACTGCTGCCCGGCCCGCAGCAGGGCGAGCCGGAACTCCTCCTTGACCGCGTCGTCGTGATAGCGGCTGTCGGCCGTAAGGATCGGCAACGCCAGGTATGTGAGCTCCAAATCCCGCCGCCGCCTCGGGTCGCCCGTGCGCGAGGCGTCCTCGATGTCGCCGATGGAATGCCGGGAGTGCTGGTCGAGCTGGGCCTTGAGCAGGGCGCAGAACTCCGTGGCTTGCCGATGGGCGGCAGCGAAGCCGATGCGGCCGGCGAGATTCTCAAACTCAACATATCCACAATAGACGCCGTCCTCGAAGCCGCGGTCGAGCTTGACCTCCAGGCCCTGCCGGCCGAGTCGCTGCTCGACCAGCACTGCGTAGGACTCGCCGTCCTCCGCGGTCATTGCCGCCCCCGCCCCGGCTCCCGTCCTTGAGCCGGTGCCTGCCCCAACACCCTGTTTGCTCGCATCTGGAACCTCCCGCGTTCTTCCTGAGCGAGCTATTCATAGCCTCGTTTAGCGAAGGGCGCAAGTGCCTCCTCGCCTCCCCGTGCTGTTCCCTGGCGTGCCCGCGGCTTGCGAAAAGCCGATCCAGGCTGGCCTCGGCAGCCGGTCGCATCCACGGGCATTCGAGGCCAGCTCGATGTCAGTTTCAGAAGCTGCGTGCAGTGATTTCAGAAGTGCAGTTCAACGCGGCAGGATTCGTGACTGGCTACTGCACCCAGCTTCTGAAACTGACATCGGGGCCACGAAGTGCAATCGTTGCATCTCGGGAAAAAGTCCTTCAGGCATCTTCCCGTAGCATCGCTATGGGCGGGGAAACGCCATCGGCGGCCGCGTCGTTTCTCCGGGAAAGCAGGCCGGTTAGCCAGACAACTGACTGGCCGCCAGGATAGTCCTCTTTCAGGCCTGCCGGACGGTGAGCCAGCAAGCCGTCATGCTTACAAGCAAGCAAACTTGCAGTACGACCGACCTGGCGGCCTGCATTCAAGACGACAGGCCGGCGCGCTTGCCTGCTGTCGTGGCAGCTCGCCGGCCTGCTGGTAAGGCATCGGGCTGTCAAGAAGGCCAGACGGCCAGCCGTCATATAAGACCGCTGCCTCGCCACCCCGCTTTCATGTTGGCAGGCTGACTCGCTGCCATGCCGCCCGGACGGCTGGCTTGCCGTCATGCTTACAGGCGGCCTTGCCGCTCTGGCGGCTTGACGGCACGTGTTCTTGCTTGCAAGCCGTCCAGGTGGGTTCCATGCTGCCCGTCCTGTCGGCAGGCTGACGTGCATTCCTGACAGGCCGCCGTCACGCCGACCTGTTGTCCTGCTCTCAGGCAACTGGGCTGGCGGTCTTTCACGCAGTCATGCCGACAGGACAGCCTGCCACAAATATTGCTTGCCAGCATGTCGGCGCGTGGTATATGGTCCGCAACATGATTATCGTAGTCGCAAACTCCAAAGGCGGCGTCGGCAAATCGACGCTCGCCGTACACCTCGCCGCCTGGCTGCACGAGCAGGGCCACACCGTCACGCTCGCCGATTGCGACACGCAGGAATCCTCTTCGCAATGGATCCGCGAAGCCGTCCCGGGCGTGAAAGCGATTCGACTATCGACGGCGGATGAGATCCTCGAAGAACTGCCCCAACTGGGCAAGGAAGCCGATTACGTCGTCGCCGACGGCCCGGGGAGCAACACCGACCTCAGCCGCTGCTTGCTGTTCTGCGCTGATTTGGCGCTGGTGCCTTGCAAGGCCAGCATGTTGGAAGTCCGTGCGCTCGCCCAGGCCACCAAAGCGCTGCGCCACGCCCAGCGCGTCCGCAAAGGCCAGCCGCGAGCGCTCATCGTGCTCAGCATGGTTGGTAAGAACTACCGGCTGACGCAGGACATGAAGGACGCCGCCGCAGCCCTCAAGCTGCCGCTGGCCAAAAGCGCCTTGACCTTGAAGCAAGTTTACGCGGACGCACCCGGTCAGGCCGCCGTCGTCTGGCATCTGGGCGCGCGAGGCCAGGACGCCGGCCGGGAGGTTCGCGCCTTGTTCCGCGAGGCCTTGGCGCACCTCGTCAATGTCAAGGCGCCCAAGAGCCAAGCCAAGCGGATGTCCGTCTAAAGCGCCAAGAGGAGGGAACCATGGTAAAGCGCAGGTCATTAATCGAAAGGGTGACGGCTACCCAGGACGTGGACCCGGCCCTTGCAGAGGAATTCATCTACGGTCGTCATCCGAGAGCCGACAGCGAGCCGCGGCTCTTGCAGGCGACGCATCGCCCTTCGGATGCCGTTACAGCCTCCGAGGCCAATGAAACCGCACCGCCCGAGGCCAAAGCGCAAGCGGCGGCCGCCATCGCCAAAGCGCCCATTACGACTCGCGTTCGCGCTGATTTCGCAACGGCCCTCAAACGGGCGTCTCTGGAACGGCAGCTCAACGGCGTATCCCCTCACACGGTGCAGGATATCCTGGAAGCGGCCCTGGAGCCGTGGCTGCGCAGCAACGGCTATCTGCCGTGAAGCCGCACCGATGAGCAAGCCCCCGGAATACCGCGCCCTGACCCGCAGCATGGAGCGGCTTATCGACGCATCGGCCGCGATTCGCGCCGAACCGCCGCCGCGCATCGACTTCCTGCACACCATCCAGTGCCAGTGCGGCATCCCCTACAAGAACCCCGGCGACCAGGTCCGCGAATGGGACCGCAAACAGGGCGGAGCGTCGCTGCGCATCGAGGCCGGCGCCGCCATCGACCCGCAGACGGGAGAATTCGTCAAGCTCGGCCTGCCCTACGGCGAAAAGCCGCGCCTGGTGCTGATTCACCTGGCGAGCGAAGCCGTCCGCAGCGGACAGCCCGTAGTGGACGTGGAAGATTCCATGACGGCCTTCGGCCGGTCGCTGGGGCTGGAGACCAACGGCCAGCAGCTCAAGTCCCTGAAAAACCAGCTCGCCCGGCTGGCCGCGGCGTCGGTGCGCATGGGCGTGGTGGAGGAGGGGAGGGCGGTGCAGGTCCAGACCCATTTCGTGTCCGCTTTTGACCTGTGGTTCCCCAAGCAGTCCGACCAGCGCATCCTCTGGCCGTCCACGGTTCGCTTGAGCGAGGAGTATTTTCAGAGTTTGGGCAAGCACGCCGTGCCGCTCGACCACCGCGCCGTCGCGGCCCTGGCATCTTCGTCGATGGCGCTGGACGTGTATGTCTGGCTGGCCCAGCGACTGCACCGGGTGCCGGTTGGCCGACCGCCGCTTATCACCTGGGCGGCGCTCTACGAGCAGTTCGGCCAGGGCTTCGCAAGAGTGAGGGATTTCCGCCGGTGCTTTCTGCACACGCTGCACCAGGTGCAGGCGGCGTATCCGAACGCCCGCCTCTCAGGCGACGAGGTCGGTCTTACGCTCGAAAACAGCCCGCCGCCGGTTCCACCCCGCTACACCCGCCTACTCGCCGGGACGGTCGCAAAGCAATCACCCGCGACGCACGGTAAGTTAGTCGCGCCCGCGGCCACGACGCCAGCCGCGGCTGTCAAAGAAAAATCCGCGGATGCGGGGCGGGGGGCGCAGCCCGACAAGCCCTTGACTTCTCGTGACCCCGCCACGGCAAGTTAGTCGCGCCGTGCTGTAGCCTTCCGCCTATCACGGTAACTTGGTCGCGCCCCGGACACACGCGAATCGCTAGCTTCCCCGCTTCGTACGCCAAAAGTGGACGGGAGAGGGGGTGAAAGTGTAAATTGCACTACTGATTATCGCCGAATCTGCCGAGCTATTTGGCATCTTGTGCTTGGCCTACTTCGGACGCTCAGTTTTGACGGTGCAAATTACCCGTAAAGATTGGGTGCAAAATATCTCTGAAGATTGCAGAGTGCCAAATAGCGTGGCGAAAAAGGTGCCATTTAGCGTGGCGAGTTACAGAACAACTCTGTAACTTTCATCGAAATCTGGCGTAAAACTTTCATTGGATTTTGGCGTTGTGGCCGTAATCCTATGAACTGCATTGCTGAACAACTCCTGGAACGCGCCAGCCGCGCCCACGGTAACTTGGTCGCGCCCCGTCCTGTGGATAACCGCCAAGACGCGGCAGGTTATCCACGGCAACATGGTCGCGGCCCCGGCGGTAACTTGGTCGCGGCCCTCACGGGAACCTGCGGGCTCGGCCACGGCAACTTGGTCGCACAAACCTATATAAGAATACCTATATCTTACTTACCTGTAGTTATCGGCCCGATCCTGTGGACAACCGACGGCGACGCCGCGCGAAAGGGAAGGGGCATTCAGGACAAGAGGGCGACTACTGTATTCGCCCGGAAACCGCCCGTACAGAAGCGAACGGGGTAGGGGAGTAGTCCGGGACAGCCCAACGGGCTCGAACCAGCTCCTTGACCCTTTATTCGACTTTTCGCCTACAATGGGCTGCGGCGACCCAGCTTTCATCCCATCGTTGCGTTCCGGCACGGGAGGCTGGTTATGGACTCCCTCTCCGTCATTGTCACGGCCTGCAACTTCGGCCCGTTCGTCGGCCGATCTCTGCAAAGCGTCCATGATGCTGTTGCCTTGTTCCACGCCGAGTGCGGCCGCGACGTTCGCACCGAGGTGATCGTGGTGGACGACGGTTCGACCGACGATACGCCGGCCGTCGTGCAATCCTTCCTCGCCGGCCGACCTGATTGGCGCGTCCTGCACCGCCCCGAGCCGAGCAGCCCCGGGGCCGCACGCAACGCCGGCGTGGAACAGGCGCGCGGCGACCTGCTGTTCTTCCTCGACGGCGACGACCTGTATCTGCCCCCGCACCTGGCCGCCTGCTGGAAGGCGATATGCGAAGGAGGGTTCGACTACGTCAAGACGGGGGTGCGCCTGGCCGACCCCGTCCACGCCGAGTGGCGCGGACCCATCGAACATACGCACGTCATCAACCTGGCCGTAAGGCGGTCCTGCCACGACGCCGTCGGCGGCTTCCCCGACTACCACCTGTACCGGCGCCAAGGCGACCGCATGGAACGCGAGGCCGACGTGTTCGTGACGGGGGAGGACCAGGCCTACAACCGTCTCCTCTCCTCGCTGTTCCACGGCGGCAGGGTCGCGGCCGAAACCGTGCAGTACATCCGGCGACCCGGCAACGCCTACGACCGCCAGTACGAGAAGTTCCGCCGGCCCCGCGGCACTTACCCGGAGACGAGCAGCCCAAACGAAGAATACCGGCTAGGCCTGGCGGAGGTTATCGTGCTCAAACGTCTGGCGGAGCTGCGCAAGGCTCTGCCCCAATCGGCCTCCATCGCGGCCCGATCAGCGCTGTCGGCGGCGCGCGAGGCTTTGCGCGCCGCCGACTGGAGGCGGGCGGACGCGGCGTGCCGGCATGGGTTGGAGGTGGAACCGGGCAACGTCGATTTGTGGCGATCGCTGGGGGCATCGCTGCACGGCCAGGGGCGTCACCAGGAGGCGGTGGACGCTTTCGCGCGGGCGGTCCAGCTGCGGCCGGAGGACGCCGACGCCTATGGCGGGGCGGCGGCAGCCCTGGCAGCCTTGGGCCGCCGAGATGAAGCCGAGAAGCGCTTCCGGCAGGCTCTGCGGCTGAAGCCCGACGAAGGCGAGGCGACGGCCCGGCTAGGCGTGCTGCTGGCCGAGGCCGGCCGGCTGGACGAGGCCATCGCGCTGCTTAAGCAGGCGGCCGTGCTGCGGCCGACGGACGCCGCGGTTCATCAGAACCTGGGCGTGGCGCTGGCCCAGCAGCGTAAACCGGAGGAGGCGGCGCGGGCGCTGGCGGAGGCGGTCCGTGTCAAGCCGGACTACGCCGAGGCGTTCTACAACCTGGGCAACGTGCTACAGACGATGGGCCGGCGCGAAGAGGCGATGGCGAAGTACCAGGAGGCGGTGCGACTGCGGCCCAAATATGGCGAGGCGTTCAACAACCTGGGCCTCTTGCTGACGGAGGCGGGCCGGCACGGCGAGGCGGCGGTGCTGCTACAGCAGGCGGTGCGCCTACGGCCGCAGGCGGCGGAGGGGCACAACAACCTGGGCCTAGCCTACACGTCCTTGGGCCGGTTCGCCGAGGCGGAGGGGTGTTTCCGGGAGGCGCTGCGTCTCGATCCCGGCTATGTGGAGGGACACAACAACCTGGGCAGCGTCTACAAGGAGCAGGGGCGGCTGGAGGAGGCGCTGGCCTGCTACGACCTGGCGCTGCGGTTCGATCCGCAGTCGGCCTCGACGCGCTATAACCGCTCGCTGGCGCTGCTGCAAAATGGCGACTATGAGGAGGGTTGGAAGGAGTACGAGTGGCGCTGGAAGCGGAAACAGGCGGCGCGGAGAGCGTTTCGGCAGCCGCGCTGGGATGGCTCTTCTTTGGAGGGGCGGACGATCCTGCTGTGGTGCGAGCAGGGGCTGGGCGACGCCATTCAGTTCGTACGCTACGCGCCGCTGGTCAAGGCCCGAGGTGGCTGTGTGGTGCTGGAATGTCCGGCCTTCATGATGCCGCTGTTTTCCAGCTGTGCGGGGATCGACGCGCTTGTCGGCGAAGGGACGCCGCATCCCGACTTCGATGTGCAGGCGCCGCTGATGAGCTTGCCGGGTCTGCTGGGAACGACGCTGGAAACCGTGCCCGCCGACGTGCCTTACTTGCACGCCGAGCAAGCGAGAGTCGAGAAGTGGAGGATGAGGCTGGAGAGCGTGAGCGGATTCAAGGTGGGCGTGGCATGGCAGGGCAACCCGCGGCACCCATGGGACCGCTGGCGGTCCTTCCCGCTGTGGAAGCTGGAATCGCTGGCGGCCGTGGAGGGCGTGCGGCTGGTCAGTTTACAGGTAGGAGCGGGTACCGAGCAGCTACAGGCGCTGGACGGCCGGTTCCCGGTGGAGGACATGGGCAAAGGGTTCAACGCCGAGGGCGGTGCCTTCATGGATTCGGCGGCCGTGATGAAGAACCTCGACCTGGTGGTAACAGCGGACACGGCAGCGGCGCACCTGGCAGGCGCGCTGGGCGTGCGTGTGTGGGTGGCCCTGGCGGCGGTGACAGACTGGCGCTGGATGACGGCCAGAGAAGACACGCCGTGGTATGCAACCATGCGGCTGTTCCGGCAGACGATCCTGGGCGATTGGGATGGAGTCTTCGAGCGCATTAGGGATGATCTGCGGTCGCTGGCGAAGTCTCCGGCACCCGCGGACGTCCGCGACTGGCTGGAAGGCACGGGAGGATAATATGCGTTATTAGTGCCATCTCCCTTGTCTGCTTTTCTTTTCGAAATTTGCTACCTTCACGCTCCAGGCGGCCGCCAGATGCAGTGTTCGGGTCCATAAGCGAGGTTCTTCGGATTGAAAGGGCTATCCTCCTCGCCGTTGGGTCAGAATCGAGTGGCGAGGCGAGGATTTTATCGCAATAATAGACCCTGCAGCACGTGTCGCCGTCCCGGCTAGCTCCCGGAAATTGTGTCCGCCAATAAGCGCGCCCCTAAACAGGAATACGTATCATGCCCAAGTTTCTGAAGACACTCCTCGGCGCGTCGTTGCTCATAACTTTCCCCTGCTATGCCGACCAGGCAGAGGACAGGGCGATCACAAACATTATTGACTATCGGGGTAGATTTTGGCGCGACAACCAGGATCCCAACCAGCCAGTTATCGACGTGGACCTTGCTAACTGCACTGTATTGGATGCAGACGCAAAATGGTTGACCGGCCTCAGTGCGCTTCAAACGCTGGACCTCTCTAGCACTCTCCTGACAGACGCCGGGTTAAAGCAGCTCATCGCCCTTAAGCGATTACGAACGCTGAAGATTCTCGACACGCATGTGACGGACAGCGGGCTCAAAGAACTTGCCGCTTTCCCGGCCCTTCAAAGTCTAAGCATCGGCGGGCAAGTAACAGACGCAGGGATGAAGCAAGTGGCCGCGCTGAGTGGACTTAAGGAACTCCATCTTGGTGGCGAGATTACGGATGCCGGCATGAAAGAACTGGCCGAGTTAACGGGGCTGGAAACATTGGAACTCAGTAATAGCAAGGTGACCGGGGCGGGCTTGAAGTCGCTTGCCAATCTGAGGAGCTTAAAGACCCTGATAGTGCGTTCCAAAACATGGACGGACGCCGACCTTGAAGGAGTTTCGGCGCTGGTAGGCTTGCACACCCTCGAATTAAATGACTGCCGCGGGATCACTGGTTCCGGCCTGAAAGCACTGGTGCCGTTGCATAAACTTCAGACGCTGGGCCTTCGAAGCGAGCAAATCAGCGACGCAATATTGGCGGATTTGAGGACGATCGGCTTGCTTCAAACGATTGTCATTCGGAGGCATGTCGCAGATGACGAAGGTGACGGCCTGCGGCCTACCGGCCCCGCCAACTTGCGAACTCTCGACCTCAGTGATACACGAATAACCGACGCAGGTTTAAGAGAATTGGCCGAGTTAACAGGGCTGGAAACGCTAGACCTAGCACTCACCAAGGTTACAGGCGCGGGCCTGAAGGACTTGACAGGGCTGAAGCAGCTGCGATCATTGAACCTCTCGTCCACCGCTTTGACGGACACTGGCCTAAAGGGACTCGCCGACCTCAAGCAACTGAACGCGCTTCGGCTTGGTCGCAATCCAGGCATAACAGACGCCGGTTTGAAGGAGCTAGCCGGTCTAACGAACCTCCAGACACTGGAATTAACCGATACTCGCGTTACAGGACCGGGTTTAAGGTATTTGGCCAACCTACACAAGCTTCAGACCCTCCATATCAGCGCCATGCCAATGACCGACGCGGGTCTGAAGGAATTGGCCCCACTGCAGTCGTTGCGGACACTCAACCTCAATTACACCGAAGTAACGGACGCGGGTCTGAAGGAACTGGCCACCCTGCAAGAGTTGCAGACGCTCGACCTTAGCGAATGCGAGCGGATTACGGACGCAGGCCTGAAGGACGTGGCCAAGGTAAAGAGTTTGCTAGAGTTAGACATTAGCTGCTCCGGTTTGACCGATGGGGGTCTAAAAGCGCTGGCCCCGCTGGAGTCGTTGCGGACGCTAACTCTCGCCGGACGGGCCGTCACGCCTGCCGGGCTAAAGGAACTGGCTGCCCTTAAGGGACTACAGAACCTCGTACTCGATTCAACCGAGATTACCGATGCGGGCCTGAAGGAACTGTCCGCGTCGAAGGGCCTGCAGACGCTGGACCTTGAGAACTGCTCCGAGGTGACCGATGCTGGTCTTAAAGAACTGACTTCCCTAAAAAGGTTGCACACGCTGAACTTGGCCGCAACTAATGTGACGGACGCGGGTCTGAAGGATTTAGCCAATATCAAGGCGCTAACAGAACTGAACCTCCACCGAACCAAGGTGACTGACGTCGGGCTGAAGGAATTGGCCGGCTGCGAAGGATTGCGCAGCCTAGACATTAGCAGCTGCGAGGGCGTTACCGACGGGGCGGTGCAAACGCTAGTCCGCCTGAAGGGGCTCCGACAGCTAAACGTCGCCGAAGCGCGTCTCACGTTAAAGGGCTTGTACGAGTTCCAAAAGGCGCTGCCGACCTGCATCATCCAGATTTATTGACGCTGCCCACCGCCGCTGCGTTCGTCTGCGCAGGCAGCTGCCGACGTGTTCATAATTGAACCACTGGTACGATCGATCGTAGCAGTGCATGACACGACAACCGTCCGGCCTTGCTCTTCCAATCCGTTGGAAAGAGTGATTCCAGTTATTTTGCAAATCTCGGGAATCCTATCTTCGTATTCAATACCTTACTTACCAAAGTGTTTGCGCCCTTTTCTATACTCTCCGCATCTCCCTCTGGCAGTGGATTTGTCATGCCTGGCCAGCCCTGCACCGCTCCGCCTACTGGAGCATTCACGACGTGCCAAGCTACTGCACTGAAATTGAACGGGTGAGCTTCGAAGAAAGTGTGCAGGTCGTCCTCCACCTTAGCGGTTTTATCATATCTGGATGGCAAGGAACCAGCCAGTGTCGCCGGATTACCAACAGGCCAAAGGCCTTCGGCTACTCCAGGGAGTTGTTGCCAATCTAGGCCCGACACATAATATGCTTCGCCCACCTGTGCCACGGCGCCACCTTGAGCAATCGGCTCTTCATCCCCCGGAAACTCGAACATATCCCAGATGTTACATGTGCCATATTTGTCTTTGTTGGCAAGCGCCAAATTGATAGCGGCCTCGACCGCTTTGTCGCCACTATGGCCAAAAAAGCGATCGCGTAAATCTGTTTTAAAGTATCTGTAATACCAGGTATCGCGCCACTCATAGATCTGCCCGGTTGCCGGATTGATTGGTCCCCATGCCAGGGAGTCGAGGATCCACTTTCCGTCAAATGCTTGGTATTTTGATTTAACGGGAAACACTTCCCAGTAGTCGCCTTTACCCGCTATATGCCAGTCGCGACCCGGCTGACGCCACATCCTCGTCACATGCTGGAGCACAAACCCGTCATAGTGCGGCTCGGGTTGGATGTCGAAACTTCCCGGAAACGAGAAGGATGATTGGCCGCCGGCGGCCTTCGGGAAGTTAGGAACGGGCACGAACTGTAGAGTGTGTTCCCCTTCTGCTCGGATGATATCGCCCAGGAGATTTCCAACAAATCCGCCGATAGCGGCTCCTACATCGCCGCCCGCAGGCTGCATGCCGGTTTGATCTACCTCGTTTGTCGGGTCGTTGCTGCAATCGCGGTACAAGTTGCCGTCGCCGCCGCCGAAGCCGGACGGGTCAGGCTGCATCCAGCGCTGCAAGGACGTCAGCAGCGTCCGCCAGGGCGTCATCACTGTCCCCGACGTTCGGTCTTCGCGCAGCCCGTCGAACAGGATGTAGCCGCCCAATGCCGCGTTCGTCTCCGATGTGATGAGGCCGAAGACCGTGTAGTTAACGTGGTCCAGAACGCCGGTCGCGTCCCACACGTCCCGCACCGAACCCAAAGCGTCCTGCGATACCTGACGCAATCCCACCCCCACGTCGACTCGCGCGTACAACTGTGACGATCCCGGACCGCCCCAGATATAGCGCGTTGTCACGCTCACACTGGAGTTCAGGTCGGCCCACACCTGCCCCTGGTCGTACACGCTGTACGTCGTCGTCACGCTCCCGCCCGTCTGCCATTGCTGCTCCTTCATCAGGTTGCCGTACACGTCGTAGGTGTACGTCACCGTGTACTCCGCCGTCGTCCCGTTCGTCGTCTGCTCGATCGACACGAGCCGGTTCAGCGTGTCATAGGTATAGTACCACGTCTCCAGACTCGATCCTTTGCTCTTCTCCACGATGTCGCCCACGTTGTCGTAGGTGTACGTGCACGTGCCGTCCGTCGTGATCTGGTTGTCGCTCCCCGTGGCGTAGCCCGACATGGTCGGGTTGCCGTTGGCGTCATAGCTGTACGTCGTCGTCCCGTCGGAAAGCAGCTGGTGCGTCGTATCGTACGCGATAGGAATAGGTTCCCGACACCTTTTCCTCCCCCCGTAGGCGTACGAACTCGTTTGACTCCGCTTGAAGCCGTCGCCACTTGGCTCTCTGTGCGTCCCACGGGCCCGGCTGACGTGGTTTTCAGGACACACCTGTCGCTATAGCTTAGGACCATGCGCGTTTAAGGGCCTCTATATCTCTTGATTCGCCCTGGTCGTATTGCAAAGAGAAATCCGAAACGTGTTCGGGCCATACCTCATCATAACAATACCCTTCCAGAGTGTCGATTAGGCCATTTTTCACGAACAGTACGAAACCGGCACCGTGCCTTAAGCCGCTTATCTTGGCAGACACATCACCAAAAGAAAAAGTCTTACCAAAAGCAGCGCGGGGTGCACTGGGGGGAACTTGGAACGTAGTGAAGAACCCAACGCCGGTATCTTGCCTCTTTACCACATTACACATGCCAAACTGAGTCCTTAGGTCCTGCAAGACGGAATCCCCACCATTAAGGAGTTTCGCCATTACTGCCTTCTCCAGATCGGTACAGCTGATCAACATGGATCTTTACTCCTTCATATTGCGTCGTACCCAAGTGATCGACAATTCATTTGAAGGCGGTCCCAATTTTGGCCACGCCGCCAATCACCGTTCCTCTTACAGTAATCGTTTGCCCGCCGACAGTCACCGTTTCTTGGAATACGCCTGTAATCCCTTTCGCAGTTACTACAGCATCCGTGGCCTGCTGGATTGCCTGCAATGCTGTCCCCTCCGTCTTGAAGTAAGTCACTAGCGCGCCCAAGTTGTGCCCTGGATTGCCAAAAATGTGGTTAAGCTTGTTGGGATCTAGGCCTTTTTGTGTAACGGCGATGGCAGCATCGGCGGCGGATTCCTCGGCGGCAGTCGCTGGTGCTCCCGTCCCAGCCCTAAACCATTGTCCACTCCGTAATACGAGTGTTTTGCCGGATTGCGTCACAAAGCTTGGTCCCAGCGTGCTCCAGATCACCGCGCCATTCGCCAGCCATGTGATCCGTGCCAGCCCCTCCTTCCAGTCACGTCGAAACTGCGGGTCGGCGTCTTTCCAAGCTTCGATGAGGGTCGAATTCTCCGGCGGGGCCACCGTTCCGGGCGGCAGCGCGGAAAGGTCGTGCTCCTTGAACCAATTGTCCCAGTCCGGAGAGTACGAATTGGCCACCTCCAACCTTATGTCCGACAAGAACGCGCTGTAGATGCCGCGGCGGACCTGCTGCGTCTTTGGATTGAGAACACCGATGTAGGCCTCACTGCCGAACAACCCCGACGGCTCGAAATAGAGAATCGCCAGAGTCTGGTCCGCGGGTCTGGGGGGCGGATAGTAGTTTATATACGACAAGCCAGTTCGATCCGTCCCATTCGTCGGATCATTGCCACAGTCGCGGTAGAGGTTGTCGTCGCCCCCGCCGAAGCCTGATGGGTCCGTTTGCATCCAACGCTGCAAAGACGTCTGTAGCGTCCGCCACTCCGTCATCACGGTGCCGGATGCGCGATCCTCGCGCAGGCCGTCGTACAGGATATAGCCGCCCAGGGTCCAGCTCGTCTCCGACGTGATGAAGCCGAACGCCGTGTAGTTGAGGTGGTCCAGGACCCCCGTCGTGTCCCACACGTCCCGCACCGAGCCCAATGCGTCCTGCGACACTTGCCGCAATCCCACTCCCACGTCGATCCGGTCGTACAACTGCGACGATCCCGGACCACCCCAAATGTAACGCGTCGTCGCGCTCAGGCTGGAGTTCAGGTCGGCCCACACTTGGCCGTTGTCGTACGCGCTGTACGTCGTGGTGGTGGAACCGCCCGATTGCCACTGCTGCTCCTTCATCAGGTTGCCGTACACGTCGTAGGTGTACGTCACCGTGTACTCCGCCGTGGTCCCGTTCGTCGTCTGCTCGATCGACACGAGCCGGTTCAGCGTGTCGTACGTATAGTACCACGTCTCAAGACTCGAACCCTTGCTTTTCTCGATGATGTCGCCCACGTTGTCGTAGGTGTACGTCCACGTCCCGTCGTTGGTGACCTGGTTGTCGCTCCCTGTCGCATAGCCCGACATGGTCGGGTTGCCGTTGGCGTCGTAGCTGTACGTCGTCGTGCCGTCGGAGAGCAGCTGGTGCGTCGAGTCGTAGCTGTAGGTGTACGCTCCGCTGATCAGAACGCCCGTCGTCGATTGGCTCTGCCACGTCTGCGTCGTGACCAGGTCGGCGGCGTTGTACGTGTACTGGTAATACGACAGCGTCGCGGCACTGGCGTTCTTGTTGGTGATGGCCGTCATCCGGTCGGCGGCGTCGTAGGCGTAAACCGTCGTCCCCACCAGCGTGGTCAGCGCCGCGTCGCTGTAGCGCGTCACCGAGGTCAGCTCATTGGCGGCGTCGTAGCCCAGGCTGACGCCCGCCTGGGTCATCCCCGTTCCGCCGAACTGCTCCGCCGCCAGGCGACCGGCGTTGTCGTACTGGTAGGTCAGCACGCCGCCCAGCGAATCGGCCCGCTGCGTCACGTCGCCGGATGCGTCGTAGCTGTACGTCAGCGTCAGCCCCAGCGGATCGGTCTGCGCCGTCAGGCGATCCTGTGCATCGTAGCTGTTGCTGTACGTGCCGCTGTAGTCGGACGCCGTCAGCTGATTGCCATTGTTATCGTAGGTGTAGGTCAGCAGGTTCACCGTCGCCCCCGACGCCAGCCATGTCTCCGCCGTCGTCCGGCCGTCCGAATCATAGTGGAACACCTGCTCGCGGCCGTCGGCGTCCGTGATCGTGCTGGTCTGCCCGGCCGCGTCATACGTCCAGTTCCCCAGGGGATCGCGCGAGGCGGACATCTCGCCGTCCAGGTCGTAGACCGCCAGGCTCACGCCGCCCAACGCGTCGATCGTCTCGGTCGTGCGGCCCATCGAGTCGAGCAGGTAGGAGGTCCAGGAGCCGGTGGGGTCGCGCATCGCATCCAGCCGCCCCGCCGCATCGTAGCCGTACAGCGTGTCGCCCTCGGCGTACCACTGCTCCTCCACCAGACCGCGGTCGTCCGTGCCGTAGTAGATGCCGCTGACCCGGCCCAGCGCGTCCTCCTGCGTGGCCAGCAGACCTTCGAAGTAGTAGGTCATCGATGTGACGCCGCCGAGCGGATCTGTCACGTAGCTCAGCCGACCCATCACGTCATAGGTCGCCGTGGTCAGGTGGTTCAGCGCGTCGGTCGTCGTCAGGGGGAAGCCGTTGGCGTCGTAGCTCTGCGTCGTCGTGTTCCCCAAGGCATCCGTCGTGGCCGTCAGCCGGCGGTAGGAGTCATAGGCGTAGTCCGTCGTGTTCCCCCGCGCGTCGGTCATGCTGGTCATCAGACCGGAGGCGTTGTAGGCGTAAGCCGTGACGTTGGTCAGCGGATCCGTCGTGCTGGTCAGATGGCCCCCGGAGTCGTACGCCATCGTCGTGTTATGCCCCAGCTGATCCGTTTGCTTGGTGACCAGGTGGTCCAGCGACTGGTATTGCCATTGCAGCGTCGTGCCGTCCGGCATTGTCTCCTGGGTGACGTAGCCGGCAGTGTCGTAGGCATACTGGGTGATGCGGCCCAGCGGATCGATCTGTTCCGTCACCAGATGCGTGACAGCATCGCGCATAAAAGTGTACACGCCGCCATCGCCGTCGTATTGGTTCAAGGGCCGGCCCTGGAAGTCCAAAAGCCACTTCGTGGTATCGCCGACGGCGTTGGTTTGGCTGGCCAGCACCGGCGCCTTCACCGCCTCCGCAAGCCCCGTCACGCCTTGCACCGCCACCGGCAGCATCGCCGTGGGGCTGCCGTCGGCGTCGCCCCACATCGCCGTCACCACGCTGCCGGAGTCGCCGTTGTAGGCGAACTCATTCGTCTCGACGCCCCAGGCCTGGTAACTGAGATGGCCGTCGTATCCGTCGCCGCTGACGACGTCCTGCTGGCCGTCGGGGTTGGTGACCGACGTCAGGCCGACGCCGTCGTTGGCGAACGTATAGGTGCGGCCGTTGACCGTCTGGATCGTGGACAAGAGCGGGCCGTACACGCCGGTGCCGTAGCTGAAGGTGGCCAACGCGCCGTCGATGGCGGTCGTGCCCGTCAGCACCGTGACGCCGCTGATCGTGCCGTAGCGGTATTGCAGCGTCTCCTGGCCGTCGGCGCTGGTCCACTGCGTCTCGTAGCCGGCCGAGTTGTAGCTCTCCACCTCGCCGTCGGGGCTGGTGTAGGTGTAACCGCTGCCCGAGGTCGCCAGCGTGCCGAAGTCGTCGCCGGGGCTGGTAAAGGTGCCGGTCCCCTCGTAGAAGGACCATTCGCCCGTGCCGAAGACGCGCAGCATACCGGCCGGTCCGTAGGCGTCATAAGGGATGCTGACCAGCTGGTCGGTGGGGCCGTAGGCCCAGCCGGCGCCGAAGGGGCTGTAGTCCTGGCTGGCGGCATAGGCCGTTCCGGAGGCGCCCAGCGATCCCAGGCCCGTCGCCTCGATCGTCAGCCCCCAGGAGTGGTGCCCCATGCCCGTCGGGGGCGTTCCTCCCGGGTACACATTGAGCGCAATCTCGTCGCCCGCCGCGACGTTATCGGTGTGATAGACGATCGTCCGTGAGGGGCTGCCATCCCAGGTCAGCACCGCCGTGATGTAGCTGGGCAACGCCGCGGAGTTGGACGTGTCGATCAGGGCTTCGATGACCGGGTAGTTAAACGCACTGTCGGATTTGTAAACCAACGCCGCCCCGCCGTCCTGCGTGCCGCCGCTCTGGTCCAGGTTCAGCGGCAGCGCGGCCGTCACGTCGCCCAGCTGGTCCAAAGCGTCGCCGTTGATGGGATCGCTCGCCAGCTGCTCGGCGGCCACCAGCGACCAACTGGAGACGCCCGTGACCGACACCGGCCGCTTCGTGCTGGAGCCGGTGTTGCCGGCCCGGTAGTTGACCTGAGCCTCGAACCGCGCAGCAAGGGACCCGTAGTCGCCATCCCCCCTCAAGTCGGCGGTCTGCACCACCGTTACATGCGCGTCGCGTAGCACAGTTCACGGCCGTAGTCGGCCTCGTTCGGCTGCCATAGACGACGACGGCGCGCATCCGTGGACGAAAGCTCCCTGCAAATGTATATTTGCCACCTGTAATATCGCCGCAAAAGGAATCCGATAGGAACGATTCCCGGCTGCGGCGTCGGCGCTTGGCACCGTTCCTAGTTCACATGGCTGCCTGACAAGGTTTTCGGGACCCACAGACGCGGTTTTCGGGACTCACACCTACAAACTCGTCGCCCTTCAGATCATGAGTCGGCTTGGAATTGCAGAAACAGCGACGGAGTGTCTGAAAATCCTGCTTTAACCAGGCGGCCCGCTACGTCTGTAGCTATCTGGACAAATTGCTCGGGGCTGACGCGTATTTCGGTGCTGTCTTCTACGCCAAGCTTTCCCAACGGCTTACCAACAAAGAGGAGGTAGCGTTCTCCTGGGGCACCGAAATTGCCCCAGTAGTGCTCTAAGCCCGCTTTCTTCGCGTTCACAACAGCCCTATGCGACCGAAGTTCAAGTGCCTCAAGATCGTCGTCGCAAACTTCAAGGCGAATGCCGAAGAAAGCTATCGTAGTATCAGCCATTTTAGCCACCTTATGGATCGTTAATACGGATGTCAAAGCCAAGTTTTTGCAGCTTTTCCAACAAAGGCGCAGTCGGGCCGACCTGACCCGTGACTTCACTTGGCGAGAATTCCCACATCACCTGATCGAGCTGTCCCTGTCGTCGCAACCACCAGTCCCGTGCAAGTTCTTGTCGCGTCCGTGAATCAAGTGCTGTGCGGCCAACCTTCGACTCAATGCCGATGCTTTTGTCACCCAGCTTCAATACGTCAACTCTGCGAATCCCTCCAACCGTTGTAAATGGCCGTTCGGTGTATGGGGTCCCTTCTCTGGCAGCTATTGCATCTCGCACTGCATCTCCTGCAGCCTTATTCGCTTGAACTCCCGTTGGTAAACTACTTGGCCCTTCCGTTTCTTCGAATTCAACCTCCCCCGCCGACAGCAATACCCAGATGGCATCATTCATCTGCGCCCTCGCGTCCTCATAATCAGCTTCATTCTTCAATTGCCTCATCAACTCTTGCTGCTGCGCCATGTCGCACGCCTGCATTGTCGGGCCTGTCCAGGTGACTGTCAGTTGTCCTGGAGCATTCGAATCCGTTACGTCATTCCAGTCCGGCCCGTCGCCTACTGCTCCTACGACCCTAATATTATCCGAATCATATTGCGCTATTTCTACGGACTGGAAAGGCGTAAAGCCATATCCACCAAAATAGTCCGGCTCAGACGGATGCGCTTCTGACCACGCATCATAAAGCTGGTCCGACAGATACTGGACGGCCTGTTCATTGCTTAGGCCGGCCCATGCCGTGAGCTGTAGGCTTCCATCATCCAAGGTCTTGTGCCAAGCATTCCATCCTGGGAACATCGACGGCATCCGCTCGAAAACCACCGGACGGGTGCCGCCTTGAGTGGCCCAGCGCCACGCCGTTGGATGCGATTCCTTCACTGGCTCCATCACGGAATCGTCCAAATCCCATAGGCCCGTCGGATCACTCCCATTAGTCGGGTTATTGTCGCAGTAGCGGTACAGGTTGCCGTCGCCGCCCCCGAAGCCCGACGGGTCCGGCTGCAACCAGCGCTGTAGCGACGTGAGCAGCGTCCGCCATGGCGTCATTACTGTTTCCGATGCGCGATCCTCGCGCAGGCCGTCGTACAGAATGAAACCGCCTACGGTCCAATTCGTCTCAGACGTAATGAGGCCGTACACCGTGTAGTTGAGGTGGTCCAGTACGCCCGTCGTGTCCCACACGTCCCGCACCGAGCCCAACGCGTCCTGCGATATCTGCCGCAATCCCAGTCCTACGTCGATCCGCGCGTACAACTCCAACGACCCCGGACCGCCCGAGATGTAACGCGTCGTCGCGCTCAGGCTGGAGTTCAGGTCCGCCCACACCTGGCCATCGTCGTACACGCTGTACGTCGTTGTCACGCTCCCGCCCGACTGCCACTGCTGCTCCTTCATCAGGTTGCCGTACACGTCATACGTGTACGTCACCGTGTACTCCGGCGTCGTCCCGTTCGTCGTCTGCTCGATCGACACGAGCCGATTCAGCGTGTCGTAGGTATAGTACCACGTCTCCAGGCCCGTCCCCTTGCTCTTCTCCACGATGTCGCCGACGTTGTCATAGCTGTACGTCCAGACGCCATCCGTCGTGACCTGGTTGTCGCTGCCCGTGGCGTAGCCCGACATAGTCGGGTTGCCGTTGGCGTCGAAGCTGTACGTCGTTGCGCCGTCGCCCAAAACTTCGCTGTCGGCGTCGTAGCTGTAGGTATACACGCCGCTCAGCGTCCCCGTCGACGTCGTGCTCGACCACGTTTGCGTGCTGACCCGACTCGCCGCGTCGTAGGTGTAATCGTAATACGACAGCGTCGCCGCGCTGGCGTTCTTGTTCGTGATGGCCGTGACCTTGCCGTCGGCGTTGTAGCCATAAACCGTCGTGCCCACCAGCGTGGTCAACGCCGCGTTGCTGTAACGCGTCACTGAGGTCAACTGGTCGGCGGCGTCGTACGCCAGGCTCACCCCCGCCTGCGTCATCCCCGTCCCCCCGAACTGCTCCTTCGTCAGACGATCCGCATTGTCGTACTGATAGGTCAGCACGCCTCCCAGCGAATCGAACCGCTGGGTGATCCGGCCCGCCGCGTCGTACTGGTACGTCAGCGTCAGACCCAGCGGGTCCGTCTGCGCCGTCAGCCGGTCGTCCGCGTCGTAGCTGTTCGTGTACGTCCCGCTGTAATCCGCCGCCGTCAGCTGGTCGCCGGCGGCGTCGTAGGTGTACGTCAACAGGTTCACCGTCGCCCCCGACGCCAGCCACGTCTCCGCCGTCAATTGGCCGTCGGAGTCGTAGTGGAACACCTGCTCGCGCCCATCGGCGTCCGTGATCGTGCTGACGTTTCCGGCGGCGTCGTAGGTGGTGGCCGTGCGGTGGCTCAAGGGGTCGATCACCGCCGTCTGCCGCTCCTGGCCGTCGAACTGGAACTGCGTCGTGTTGCCGTCGGAATCCGTGATCGCCGTGACGTTCCCGTTCGCATCGTACGCCGTCGTCGTGCGGTTGCTCAAAGCGTCGATGACCGTCGTCTGCTCGCCGGCGGCGTTGAACAGGTACTGGGTCGTGTCGCCCATCGGGTCAGTGACCGCCGTCACCTGTCCCGCTGCGTCGTAGGCCGTCGTCGTCCGGCTGCCCAGGGGATCGACCACCGTCGTTTGCCGGCCCAGCTTGTCGTAGAGGTACTGCGTCTGGTTGCCGTCGGCGTCCGTCACCTTCGTGACGTCGCCGTCGCCGTCGTAGGCCGTCCGCGCCGTGTTCCCCAAGGGGTCGATCGACGCCGTCGGCTCGTGCAAGGCATCGTACACCGTCTGGCTCTCGTTCTGCAAGCCGTCGATGGAATAGACCTGGTCGCCCACCAGGTCGTAGCCCACGGTCGTTACGTTGGTCAGCGCGTCCACCGTCTGCGTCTGACGGTTGAGGGCGTCGTACATGTACGACGTGACCTGGTTTAGCGCGTTGGTCACCACCGTCGCGTTGCCCACGGCGTCGTAAGCCGTCGTCGTGGTATGGCTCAGCGGGTCGGTCATGGTCGTTTGCCGGCCGTCCGCGTCGAACTTGTAGGTCGTCACATGCCCCAGCGTATCCGTGCTGGAGGTCACGTCCCCCACCTTGTCATAGGCCTGCGTCGAGGTCGCCTGGGCCGAGGTGCCGACCGCAACGGTCGTCTTCGTCAACCGATCCAGCGCGTCATAAGCATAGCTGGTCACGTTGCCGTTGGCGTCGGTGACCGTGCTGACGTTGCCGTCCGCGTCGTAGGTCGTCGCCACCGTGTGACTCAGCGGATCGGTCGTGGCCGTCACCCGGCCGTCCGCGTCGAAATTCGTGGTCGTGGTGTGGCTCAGCGGGTCGGTCGTGCTCGTCACGTCGCCGTCCGCGTCATAGCCCGTCGCCGTTGAGCCGCCCAGCGGGTCGGTCGTGGACGTCATCTCGCCGACGCTGTTGTAGGAGTAGTCCGTCCAGTTCCCCAACGCGTCGCGCGAAGCGGTCAGCTCGCCGTCCAGGTCGTATCGCGCCAGTGTTACGCCGCCCAAAGGGTCGATGGTCTCGGTGACGCGGCCCATCGCATCCAGCATGTAGGTGGTCCAGGCGCCGGTGGGGTCGCGCATTCCATCCAGCCGCCCTGCCATGTCATAGGCGTACAGCACGTCGCTAGCCTGGGCCGTCCCCTCGGCCAGGAACTGGTCCTCTACCAGACCCCGGTCCGCCGCGTCGTAGAGAGTGCCGTTGACCCGCCCCAGCGCGTCCTGGTCCGTCGCGTGCAGGCCGTCGAAATAGTAGGTCATCGACGTCACGCCGCCCAGCGGGTCGGTCCAATAGCTCAGCCGCCCCATCACGTCGTAGGTCGTCGTGGTCACATGGCCTAGCGCGTCGGTCGTCGTCAGGGGGAAGCCGTTGGCGTCGTAGCTCTGCGTGGTGGTGTTGCTGAGCGCATCCGTCGTGGCCGTCAAGCGCCGGTACGAATCGTAGGCGTAGTACGTGGTGTTGCCCCGCGCATCGGTCATGCTGGTTTCCAGGCCGGAGGTGCTGTAGGCGTAAGCCGTCACGTTGCTCAGCGCGTCCGTCGTGCTGGTCAAATGGCCTGCCGAGTCGTAGGAGGAGGTCGCGGTGTGCCCCAGCTGGTCGGTTGCCGACGTGACGAGGTGGTCCAGCGTCTGGTACTGCGATTGCACCGTCGTGCTGTCGGGCAGGGTCTCCAGGGTGACGTAGCCGGAGGAGTCATAGGCGAACTGGGTGGTGCGTCCCATGGGGTCGATCTCTTCCGTCACCAGCTCCGTTGTGGCGTCGCGCAGGAAGGTGTACACGCCGCCGTCGGCGTCGTACTGGACCAGCGGCCGGCCCTGGAAGTCCAGCTGCCACTTTGTCACGTCGCCCTCGGCGTTGGTCTGACTCGCCAGCACCGGCGCCTCCACCGCTTGCAAGACTCCCGTCCGGCCCTGCACCGCCACCGGCAGCATGGCCGTTGGGCTGCCGTCGGCGTCGCCCCACGTCGCTGTCACCACGCTGCCGCTGTCGCCGTTGTAGGCGAACTCATTCGTCTCGACGCCCCAGGCCTGGTAAGTGAGATGGCCGTCGTATCCGTCGCCGCTGACGACGTCCTGCTGGCCGTCGGGGTTGGTCACCGACCCCAGCCCGACGCCGTCGTTGGCGAAGGTGTAGGTGCGGCCGTTGACGGTCTGGATCGTGGACAAGAGCGGCCCGTACACGCCGGTGCCGTAGCTGAAGGTGGCCAACGCCCCGTCCATGGCGGTCGTGCCCGTCAGCACGGTGACGCCGCTGATCGTGCCGTAGCGGTACTGCAACGTCTCCTGGCCGTCGGGGCTGGTCCACTGCGTCTCGTAGCCGGCCGAGTTGTAGCTCTCGACCTCGCCGTCGGGGCTGGTGTAGGTGTAACCGCTGCCCGAGGTCGCCAGCGTGCCGAAGTCGTCGCCGGGGCTGGTAAAAGTGCCCGTCCCCTCGTAGAAGGACCATTCGCCCGTGCCGAAGACGCGCAGCATGCCGGCCGGGCCGTAGCTGTCGTAGGGGATGCTGACCAGCTGGTCGGTGGGCCCGTAGGCCCAGCCGGCGCCGAACGGGCTGTGGCTCTGGTCCACCATATAGCCGGTGCCGGAGGCCCCCAGCGACGACGCGCCGGAGGCCGAGATCACCAGCGACCAGCCGTCGTGGCCGGTGCCCGTCGCCTGGAAGTCCAGCGACACATTCAGCGCGATCTCATCGCCGGGGGACAGGCCGACGGTGGAATAGACGCCCGTCGAGGGCGTGCCGTCCCAATACAAAACCGCCGTGATCTGGCTGGGCAACGCGGCGGAGTTGGAGGTGTCGATCACCGCTTCGATGACCGGGTTGTTAAACGCGCTGTCGGAGTTGTAAACCAGGGCGGCGCCGCCGTCCTGCGTCCCGCCGCTCTGGTCCAGGTTCAGCGGCATCTCGGCCGTCACGTCGCCCAGCTGGTCCAACGCATCGCCGTTGATCGGGTCGCTGGTCAGCTGCTCGGCGCCCACAAGCGACCACGAAGACGCGCTCGTGACCGACACGGTCTGCATCGAGCTGCCGCCGGTGTTGCCGGCCAGGTCGTTCACCTTGGCCTTGATCTTGTACGTCGTCCCCACCGTCAGGGCGTAAGCCAGCGGGAACGTCGCCTGGCCGCCCACCAGCGTGGCCGCCGACGAATTGGTGTTGAGCAGCGTCGTACCGGTCGAGTCGTACACCAGGATCGTCACGGTCGCCGGGGACGCCAGGCCGTTGAGGTCGCTGGCCGTCACCGTCAGCACCGGGTGCTCGCTGCCCGTGCTGGACGGGACGCTGAGCGTCACTGTCGGCCCCGTCAGGTCCACCGTGACCAGCCAGGACGCCGTGGAGGCGCTGGGGACGCCGCTCACCGTCTGGATCGCGGTGAAGGCGGCCGCCCCTTCCGGCAGCGTGTGGCTGGAATAGTAGTAATTGCTGGTCCAGTTC
>DATKHW010000163.1:0-2359 GCA_035546275.1 Gemmataceae bacterium | reverse complement strand
AGACCCGGCGAAAAGAGACGCCGTCATCCTCGCCATCTATGGCAGCCCTGACGTGCGCCAGATCGACGGTCTGGGCGGCGCGGACTTCCTGACGAGCGAGCATGCGATCATCGCGCCCTCCACGTGGCCGAACAAACCTATGAGCTGCGCGACGCTGCGGAAGCCCTCCGCCATCTGATCGAGGACCGTCCCTTCGGCCGAGTGGTGTTGGTGGGATAGCCACGGGCGACTGATGAGTTCTCCCGGGCATGTCATCAGAGGGAAGCGAAACATGAAGCAGACTCAGACGATTCCGGAGACGTTTCTCGGCGTCGGTTACACAAGAGACCGAGCTGGGCTGCCGCTCGAGGCGGTGCGTGTTCCCGTCCCGCAGCCGGCGGCCGACCAGGTTCTGATCCGCGTCGCCGCCTCGTCGCTCAACCCGCTGGAGTATAAGCTGGCCGACCTCAATTTCTTGGGACGGACGCCCCCGTCGTTCTCGGTCTTGACCTCGCTGGCGTGGTGGTCGCCGTGGGCCGTGGTGTGAGTGGCGTAGCCGTCGGCGACGCGGTGGCCGCCATGGCCGATTTGAACGGTGATGGCGGCTGGGTCGCAACGGGCGGGAGCGGAGGCGAAGGCGGCTATGCCGTCGCACGCCAATTCCTCACCGTCCGCAAGCCGCCATCCCTGAGCTTCCGTGATGCGGCGGCGCTTCCGATGTGCTTCCTGTCCGCTTTCGCGGGTCTTTACCGGGCCGTCCAGGCCGGTGACACGGTCTATGTCCCGGGCGGTGGGGGTGGCGTCGGGCATCTCGCCGTGCAGATGGCGGCGCGTGCCCTGGGGGCCGGACTGGTCATCAGCAGCGGCAGCTCGCCGCAATCGACCGCACTGGCCCGGCAGTCCGGCGCCCATCACGTTTTCGATTATAAGCGCGACGACATCGCCGCCGAAATCGCGAAGCTCACCCGTGGCCGGGGCGTTGACCTCGTCTTCGACGCCACCTACAGCGAGCACGGCTTTGTCGAGACCGCGAAGACCGTCCGGCGGGGCGGCAGCTGGATCGTGCTCGGCGTCGGCCCCGGCAAGACGACACACTCGGTCGAAACGCACAGCCCGGTGGATGCCATCCTGGCCGAGCGCGGCGCCAAGCATGTCAACGTCAATCTGCTGCGCTACTTCTACGAACCCGCCACGCTCGACAGCGAGGCGCAGGCCTTTCTCCAGCGCGGGATGGCTCTGGCGATGGAGTGGGCGACGCAGGGACTTGTGGTCCCGCACGTCAGCCAGACCATCGACAGCACCGTTCTTGCGATCAATGCGGGACTGCAGTCGCTGAAGGCGGGCCGTGGCATACTGGGCAAGGTGGCGGTGATCGTGGATCGCGACCTGGCCGCGGGGAAGTGACGGGCGGTCGCCTGTTAGGGCTGCGCCGCGATCGCATTATGGTGGAGTTCACGCAGCACACCGGCGACGAGATGTATCGTCACGGACGCGGCTGGGCCGCCGAATGGAGGGCGGACGAGGCGACGAGATCGGCCGAGGGCCCGGCATCGGCGTAACCCTCGATCCCGACAAGCTGCGCCACTACGCGCGGCGGTGAGAGGCTGACCATGCTTTGGCGCACCCCCAGTTCCGGGATGGACTCACGGCGGCGGCCAGGGACATCACCTGATTTGAGAAACTCAGGAGACTGGATAACGGCCATGCTCGACACCATCTTGGGCGCACTCCTTCCAATGGTCGTCACGTTCCTGCTCGGCTTCGTGGCGGCCTGGCGTCGCGATTTTGGGCCGAAGGATGCCTCGATCCTGAATCGGATGGTGTTGGTCTACGCCGTGCCGCTGGCGCTTTTTGCCGGAACGGTTAGCACGACACGGGCCGAGTTGAGTCAGGACATGCCGCTGCTCATCGCCCTGTGCGCTGCCATCATCGGCCTGTACGGTGTTGTTTTTCTGTTGTCCCGCTTCGTTTTCCGCATCGAAAAGAGCACCAGCGCCCTGGCCGCGCTGACGGCTTCCGCGCCGGCAGTGCCCTTCATGGGTCCAGCCATCCTCGGCAATCTGTTCGGACGGCCCAGCGCCATTCCGATCGCGTTAGCCAGTCTGGTCATCAATCTCACGGTCGTGCCAGTCACGATCCTCCTCCTCACGTTGGATACGGCAGACGGCGACTCAAAGGGAAAAAGCCCGGCCGCGCAGGACGGGGAACATTCGGCGTCGCCGCCCGCGCCGCTCTCGGTTGTCGTGGTCAAACTCGCGGAAACGGTCAAAGAGCCGATCGTTTGGGCGCCCGTTCTCGCGTTCGTGATCGTGCTGAGCGGCGCCTGCATTCCTCAGCTCATCGTCCACTCGCTGTCCATGCTGGGACACGCATCCGGGGG
>DATKHW010000162.1:0-5895 GCA_035546275.1 Gemmataceae bacterium | reverse complement strand
CACCTTTTCTCCCCCCTGACACCTTTTCTCCCCCTTTTCTCCCCCCCTTTTCTCCCGCCTTTTCTCCCGTGGACTCACACCTCCTCCGGGGGTGCCCGCCAAAGCTGCTTCTGATTTCGACCGGGAACATCAGCAACCGGGACCTGGAGGCGCTGGCGACGCCGCTCATCCCGGATATCGTCCGCGAGTTCGGGTCGCACTCGTTTCTTGTACTCAGTCGGGCCGGGATCATCATTCGCGGGTAGGGCGATCAGCCCTTCACTTCGCCGCACCCAAATACGCCAGCAGATCCGCCATCTCCTGATACGTCAGCCGCTTCTCCAGCCCCTCCGGCATGAACGACAGCCCCGTGCTGCGCAGCTCGTCGATCTCCGGCCGGGCGACCATCTCGCTGGTTTGGTCCGCCCGGCGGATCGTCACGCCGTTGGCCGTCTCCGCCGTGATCATGCCGGTGAGGACGCGGCCGGATTTCGTGGTCAGCACGTAGGTGAGGAACTGCGGCTGCACCTCGCGGTTGGGGTCGAGGACGTTGAGCAGGATCTTTTCCGATCCCCAATCGTGGATGGCCGTCAGGTCGGCTCCGACCTGGGCGCCGACGCCCTCCAGACGGTGACACTCCGAACATTCCCGTTTGAAGATCGCCTTTCCCCGCGTTGCGTCGCTCGGCAGCTGCAGCGCCTTCTGGTAGTCGTCCACCACGTCCTGCCGCCGGGCCAGCTGGGCCGAGGCGAACAGCGCCGCCGTCCGCTCCCGCACCTTGGCGTCGGGGTACGATTGCAAGAGCTTGATACGGGCCGGGTCCACGTCGGCCGGCTGCACCTTCTTGTCCGCCACCGCGTCGAGGAACGCCGACACCCAGGCGCCGCGCGAGAACAGCGTCTCGGCCGCCGTCTTCCGCAGCGCGGGGCTGAGCATCGGCCAGGCGTCGAGGATCAACCCGGCCGCCTCCGGCTGGTCGTAGCGGCCCAGCACCTCCAGCGCCGTCGCGGACACCTGCGGCGGCTGGTCCGAATGCAGCAGATCGCGGTACAGGTCGCGCGTCTCGCCGAACGGCGCCAGGCCGAGAGTGCGCACGGCGGCCGACCGCGCCGCCTCGTCGCGCATCGCATCCGTCGCCGTCTTGCGGGCATATTGCAGCAGATCGTCGAGAAGCGCCCGTGCTTTCGCATCGTCCCGCAGCAGCCGTTCGCGCGCCGCCGCCGGCTGTTTGAACGCCAGCGCCAGGATGATGGCACGGCTTAGGCTCTTTTCTCCATCGGGCAAATTCTCCACCGCCTTCAGCGCCGACGCCGTGTCCGTCTTGCGGTCGGCGGCGCCGATCTCGCCGGCCAGCTCCGTCAGCAGCGCCCGGCCCGATTCGTTGCCGCGCAGGTCCTTGTCGGCCAGCAGCAGCCGGAAGAGATCGCCCGCGCGGTCGGCCGACGAGCTGAGGATCGCCAGCCGGAACCAGGAGTCCGATCCGTCATGGTGGGCCAGCCGCGCCAATGCCTGCGTCGCCTCGTCGCCCTTGCATTCGCCCAGCGAAAACGCCAGCTGATAGCGGACGCGGAGATCGGCGTCGTCCGTCATCTTCGTCAGACGATCCCGAATGTCCGGTTCGGCCGCGAACGTCTCCGCCAACCGCACGGCCTGTTCGCGGACGTGCGGATCGTCGTCCCCCAGGGCGTGCAGCACGGTCGGTCCATCCAGCGCCTTCAGGCCGTCCAGGGCGTACAGCGCCTGGACGCGGCCCAGCGCCGCCTTCGATTCCGCCGCCATCTTTTTCAGCGGCGCGACGGCGGTTTTATCCTGCCGCTGATACAGCAGCCGCGACGCCGTGTCCCGATGCCAGCCGTTGGGATGCTCCAGCAGCGCGACCAGCTCCGCCGTCGTCGCTTCGCCGAGTTTCGGGATCTTCGGTTGTTTGAATCCGTCGGGGACGATGCGCCAGATGCGGCCCTTCTCGACGCCGGCGCTGACATCGAGGTGTTTAAGGATCTGCGGAGGCAGCGAAAAGACCGTCTCGATGGTCTCGCGCGGCATGTCGATGACGTAGAGGCAGCCGTCGGGGCCGTTGGCGAACTGCACCGGCCGAAACCAGTCGTCGCGCGAGGCCAGGAACTCCACGCCGGCGTCGGCCCGCACCGCCTTCAGGCCGACGCCGTCCGGTTCCAGCCGGGCGCGGTACACCAGGTTGTTCGCCACTTCGCCGACGAAGACGTTGTCGCGATACTCGGCCGGGTAGGCGTCGCCGCGGTAGACGGTCACGCCGGTCGCCCCGGTGAAGAAGCCGGACGGCTGGCCGCCCTCGTCGGAGCCGGGGACCACGCCCTCGGTGCGCAGCCTTGTCCGCAGCTTTCGCCACGGCTCCACCGCACTGATGCGATACAATTTGGTGTATTTGCCGTCCGGGGCGATGTTGACCGACGCGACCGGCGGCTGCAGATACGGATTGCGGGCGACGTAGCGGCGGTCGTACATCAGCAGATTCACCGGATCGCTGTTGCCGCAGGTGAAGGTCCGGCCCCAATCGTCCATGCTCATGCCGTGCTGGCCGCCGCCGCTGGTCAGTAGGGGCGGGGTTACCCCGCCCGTGCCGGAGGGCGGGGCAACCCCGCCCCTACCATCGTTGCGCGGGTCGAACAGAAGATTTTGGCCCCGAACGGATACCGGCCGAGCGGCGGGATCGTCGGCCGGCCGCACGTTGCCGCCGACCAATCCGGTGGAGACGTGGAAGCGATTATCCAGGCCCCAGCGGAACGAGTTGAGCCGCCCCTCGCCGGACTCGTCGCTGCCGAAGCCGGTGTAGACCGGCCTGCGCAGGTCGGCATGGCCGTCGCCTTTTGTGTCCTTGCAATAGAGGATGTTCGGCGCCGCGCCGACATAGACGCCGCCGTCCCAGCAGGCCACGGCCAGCGGCGAATCGATGTCGTCGAGATACAGCGTGCTTTTATCGTAATGGCCGGTCCCCTGCGTGTCTTCGAGGAGGCGGACGGCGCCGTGGACGTGGAAATTGCGGTTGAAGTTCTGGTTGTACTCCGGGAACTCGACGACGAACATGCGGCCGTTCTCATCGAAGTCGATGGCGACCGGCGACTCGATGAGCGGCTCGGCGGCGACCAATTCGACGTGGAAGCCGAGCCGCGTCTGGATCGCCTTGACGGCGTCGGCCAGCGACAGCGGCGGGATGCGCGGCAGCTGGTCGGAATAGTCCGCGTCCGGCGCGGCGCGCAGGACAGCGAGCGCGGCCAGGACGACGAGGAACAGCACGGCGGCGGTGCGACGGAGCGTCATAAGCGATCCCTTTCTTCCTCGTTCCCAGGCTCTGCCTGGGAACGCACTGCCCGGCAGGCTCTGCCTGCCGGATAGACGCGAGGCAGAGCCTCGCAGGCAGTGCGTGCCGGGGCAGAGCCCCGGCACGAGGAGTTTCCCGTGCTTTACCGCCGATTAAGGCTTCGGCGGCTCAATCTTCTTCAGCGCATCCCGCACCGCGTCGCGGACGATCGGGTCCTTGTCGGTCAGCGCATCCTTCAGCGCCGGCAGGGCCGATTTCGCAGCCGGCCCGACGCCGCCCAGCCCTTCGGCCGCCCGACGCCGCACTTCGCTGTCCTTGTCCGCCATCGCGTCGGTCAGCGGGCCGACGATCTTGCCGGCGGCCAGGCCGAGCAGGCCGAGGTCCATCGCCGCGTTGGTGCGGACCACCGGGTCCTCGTCCTTCTTGAGCGCGTCGAGCAGCACGTCGGCGGCCGCGGCGGCGTTGGAGCCGATCTTGCCGAGCGACTCCGACGCGGTCCGGCGCAAGGCAATGTCCATGTCCTTCATCGCCTCGATCAGCGCCGGCACGCCGGCCTTGGCGTCCGGCCCAATCCGGCCCAGCGCGAAGGCCGACAGCCGGCGCAGGGCGACGTCCATGTCGCCGACGCCCGCGATGAAGGTCGGCACGGAAACCTTGCCGAGTCCGACCATCGCGGCGGCCGCCTCATTGCGATATTGCGGATCGCGAAGGAAAACGGACAGCTGCGGCAAGGCGTCCGCCGCGTCCGGTCCGATCTTTCCCAGGGCGTCGAAGGCGGCGATGCGCACGCCCTCGTCGGAATCCTTGAGGAGCGGAATCAGCGGTTTCACCGCTTCCTTGGCATCGGGGCCGACCTGCCCGAGCGCCGCGGCGGCGTCGCGGCGGACCTGCGGAGAGGAATCGTCCAGCATTTCGAGCAGATACGGCGTGGACGCCTTGCCGATCTTGCCCAGCGCCAGTACGGCCTGGCCATGCACCAGCTCCGATTTGTCTTCTTTCAGGGCGGCGGCCAGGGCGCGGGCGGCGGACTCCGCGGCCGGCCCCATTTTGCCGAGCGACTCCGCCGCCGCCGTGCGAACGACGTCCGCCGGGTCGCGCTTGAGGACAAGGAGGAGCGGCGCTATGGCCGACTTGGCGTCTGGCCCGATGGCGCCGATTTCCTCGACGGCCGTCAGACGCACTTCCGGCTTGGCGTCGGTCAGCTGGTCCACCCAGGCCGCGAGCGTCTTGCCGTCGTGCGTCGGCGCCGGCGGATCGGCGGCTGGGAGGGCCAGGAGCAACGCAAATACCACGGGACGCATGACCTCCCCCTATTCCGTGAACGAATCAAGGGATTGTTACGCCAGCGGTTGCCGTAGGGTGGGTCGCAAGACCCACCGGCGCCGATTCCGCCCCTTTCGGTGGGTCTTGCGACCCACCCTACGATCGCCGCCGCACGCTCAGCATACCGCTTGTCCCTGCATTACTTCTCTTGCTTGCCCTGGATGCGTTTCAGGGCCGTCTCGATGGCGTCCCGAACGCCGGCGTCCGGGTCCTTGGCGGCCTCTTTGAGCGCGTCGATCGCATCCACGGCATCGGCGCCGATGGCACCCAGCGAGTCCGCAGCCGCCATGCGCACACTGGGTTCCGTGTCTTTTAGCATCGGCGTCAGCAGGGCGACCGCTCGCTTGCCGGCTTGCGCCAGGCCGACCGCCGCGAGGCGCCTCGCGCTCAGATCCTTGCTTTTCGCCGCGGCCGCCAATGCGTCGAAGCCCCGGTCGCCCATGTGGGCCAGCGCCCTCGCAGCAGCGACGCGGACTAGTTCGCGATCGTCGTCAGCCAGCAGCTTGGCCAGCGGCGCCACGGCCGAGGCGCCGGCTTCGCCCGTCATGCTCAGGACGTCGGCCGCAACCGCGCGGTCGCGATAATCGCGGTCGTCCAGCATTTTCGTGAGCGGGCCGACCATTTCGCTCCAGTCCGGTTTTAGCCGCGGCAGGGCGGCGGTCGCGGCGGCCTGCACTTCGGCGTCGTCGTCCTTGAGCAGCGGGACCAGAGCGAGGGCGGCGTCCTTGGCGTCGGGGCCGATCGCATCCAGCGCCCGAACGGCGAAGCGGCGCGCCGCCGGCGAATCGTCCTTCAGCGCGGCGACGAGCGCGGGCACGGCGTCCTTGCCGATCGCGGCCAGCGATTTCGACGCATTGAACCGCACGGCCGGCGCCGGGTCCCGGAGCTGGGCGGCCAGGTCTGGCGCGGCGGCCCGCGCTTCCGGCCCAATCTTGCCGAGCGTTTGAATGGCCGTCAGGTGTGCGGCGGGGTTCTTCTTCTCCTTCAGCAATTTCCGCAGCGGCCCGACGGCCGCCTTCGCATCCGGGCCGAAGCAGCCGAGGGCGACGGCGGCGGCGATCCGCGGCTCGCTTTCCGGATCTCGCAAGAGGCCAATCAGCGGCTCGACGGCGGCCGAGGCGTCGGCGTCCACCTGGCCCACGGCGAAGGCGGCCGCGGCGCGGACATGCGCTTCCTTGTCGCCGAGCAGCTTCACGAGGGCGCCGGCCGCGTCGTGGGCGTCCGCGCCGATTCCGGCGACGGCCGACGCCGCACCGGCCCGCACCGCCGAGTTCTTGTCGTTCAAGGCGGCCGTCAGC
>DATKHW010000161.1:0-3174 GCA_035546275.1 Gemmataceae bacterium | reverse complement strand
CGATTCGGCCCTGCAAAAGTCGCCGACCGTGCAGAAGTGCATCGTCTTCAACCGCTGCGATCAGCAAATCAACATGCAACCCGGCCGCGATTTGTGGTGGCATGAGTTGATGGCGGAGGCGTCGACCGACTGCCCGCCGGCGGCGCTGGACAGCGAACATCCTCTCTACATCCTCTACACCAGCGGCTCGACCGGCAAACCCAAGGGCGTTCTGCACACCTCGGCCGGCTACCTCCTCGGCGTGTCGAAGACGCACGAATGGGTATTCGACCTCCGCGAAGAGGACATTTACTGGTGCACCGCCGACGTCGGCTGGGTGACGGGCCACAGCTACACCGTCTACGGCCCGCTGTGCAACGGCGCCACGACGCTGATGTACGAAGGAGCGCCGAACCATCCGCGCGAGGACCGCTTCTGGGACATCATCGAGAAACACCGTGTCAATATCCTCTATACGGCGCCGACCGCCATTCGCGCCTTCATCAAGTGGGGCGACCACTGGCCGGCCAAGCACGACCTGTCGAGTCTCCGTTTGCTCGGCACCGTTGGCGAGCCGATCAATCCGGAAGCCTGGATCTGGTACCACGAGAAAATCGGCCATAAGCGATGTCCCATTGTGGATACCTGGTGGCAGACGGAGACTGGCATGATCCTGATCTCGCCGCTGCCCGGGGCGACGCCGACAAAGCCCGGCTCGGCGACGCGGCCGCTGCCCGGCGTCATGGCCGAGATCGTGGACCGGCAGGGCCAGCCCGTCAGCGCCAACCAGGGCGGGTTGCTCGTGATCAAGCAGCCGTGGCCGGCCATGCTGCGGACCATTTACGGCGACGACGCCCGCTACCGCCAGCAGTACTGGAGCCAGGTTCCGCATGTTTATTTCACGGCCGACGGCGCCCGCTGCGACCCGGACGGCTATTTCTGGATCATGGGCCGGGTGGACGACGTGCTGAACGTGGCCGGCCATCGGCTCAGCACGATGGAAATTGAGAGCGCGTTGGTGCATCATCCCAAGGTGGCGGAGGCGGCGGTGGTCGGCCAGCCGGACGAGATCAAGGGGGAGGGCATTTGCTGCTTCGTAACGCTGAAGCAGGGCAATCCGCCGTCGGAGCAGCTGAAAAAGGAGCTGCGCGACCACGTCTCGAAGGAGATCGGCGCCCTGGCCCGGCCGGACGCCATTCGCTTCACCGAATCGCTGCCCAAGACGCGCTCCGGCAAGATCATGCGCCGGCTGCTGCGCGACATCGCCAGCGGCAAGCAAACGACCGGCGACACGACGACGCTGGAGGATTACTCGGTGCTGGCGAAATTGCGCGAGGCGGAGGAGGGATGAGGGCGTCCCGGCGGCGATTATCGTCCCTATCGAGTCTTCTGTCACAAAAAGCTCCCTCGGCCGTAATGCTTGCATGGAAGGCTCTCGACGAGCCTTTTTGCACGAGGGGCTGATCCATGACGAGCCAAACTGCCGCCCAAACTATTGTCGGCCGACTTTGGTTGACGGGACTGGTTTTGACAGCGGCGGCAATGCTGATAGGCGCCGGCGCATTCTGTTTCACTCAGACGGGGCCGAACGCCGCGGCCGCTTCAGAGCAGTCGAGCGACGACGCCTCGGCCGGCGATTTCGATGCGGCGGACCCCGCGGCGTCCAGCGGCGTTGAGCAGCAGGGCGGGCGGCCGATTCAGCAGGCCCTGTATGTAGCGGCGGTGCTGGCCATTTGCCTGCCCAGCCTGGGAATGGTGGTTGTGGGTTTGAGTCTGGCGGTGCTGTTCGCCTGCCGTCGGCTTCTCGAGGGCGCTCGACGGCGGACGGCGGAGAATGGGAAGCGCGACGACCTGGCGGCGGTCATGCCGATTCCCGCCGGTCTGCCGCTCGCCCCGCTTCGCATCCGTCTCAGCGCAGGGCGATCACGTGATTGCTCAGCCGCTCGTACCCTTGTTGGGTGATGAGATAATTGTTCTCAATGCGGATACCGCCGACGCCGGCGACGTACAGCCCCGGTTCCAGCGTAACCACGTCGCCGGCAATTAGCGTCTCGTCGGCGTACCGCACCAGGTACGGCGCCTCCGGATGCGTCAGACCGAGTCCGTGGCCGGCGTGGTGCGGGAAATGCTCGGCCATGCCTTCCTTCTCAAACGCGCTGCGCACCGCCCCATAGACGGTGCGACATTCGCGGCCGGCCCGCAATTCCTTTTCGCCGGCCGCCATCGCTTTCACGCACAGATCGTAGAGCCGCCGTTGGTCGGCCGTCGGTTCCCGGCCGACGACGAGGGTGTTGGTGAAGTCGCTGCGGTAGCCGGCGATGACGACCGAGAAATCGAGAATAAACATATCGCCGGGCTCAATGACGCGGCCGGTCGGCGGCCCGCCGCGCCGCTCCGGCCCCGGACAAACGGCGAAGTCGCCGTAAACGATGACGGCCTGCCCGGCCGCCGCGATGCAGGCGGAATTGACGCCGCGATAAACGTCCAGTTCGGTCATGCCCGGCTTGATCTCGGCCCGCGCCCACGCATGGCCGGCTTCCGTGGCGCCCATACAGCTCTTCATCAGATCGATTTCATCTGGATCTTTACGGCGGCGCATGTCGGCGATGGTGGAAACCAACGCAGCGGCGTAGGGATCGCCGGGTCGGTCATGGAGGCGGAGGCCGACGGTCGCCGGATTTACCTCGCCGATGGCGGCGAGCTGCCGCGGTCCGTGGGCCGGCGATTGGCCGTCGTACCAGGGCACGACGACGACTTCTTCGACATGAGCTTCCGACGCCGATTCGGGCAGGCGGTTGTCGTGGAGCAGCTTGGCCCGGCCGTCGTTGCGCAGGAGCAGATAGCCGCCGAATCCGCCGCCGAGGCTGAACGGATCGACGTGAAAATTCGCCAGGTACATCAGGTGAATGGGATCGGAAAGGCGGAGATGATCCGTATCCGGCTTGGGGTCGAGCCGCTGCCACAGGCGTTCCCGCCGCTGACGACAACCTTCCGCGGTCAACATGGATGCGCTCCTGAATGTGACGAGATCTCTTAGTGACTGTCGCAAAGGCTTCACCCCTCTCCCCGGTACTCCGGGGAGAGGGGTCGGGAGTGAGGGGTTTTTAGCCCAGGAAACCATGCCCCCTCACCCCAACCCCTCTCCCCGGAGTACCGGGGAGAGGGGCTTATGGCACAGACGCTGAGTCTTCGAAG
>DATKHW010000160.1:0-6520 GCA_035546275.1 Gemmataceae bacterium | reverse complement strand
CGGGAAGTTTCGGCATCCAGCTTTCGCCGCCGGGCCAGATGAGCAGATTGCCGTCGTCGCCGGCCTGGACGGCGACGGCCTCGACGCCGCGGCCGAGCAGGACCTGGGCCGCCCGCCGGGCCGAATCGCAATCCGTCACCTTCACGCCGGTCAGCGTCTCGGCTTCCGTGGCGTTGGGCCGGATCACGTCGAGCAGACCGAGCAATTCATCCGGCAACGGCCGGGCCGGCGCCGGATCGAGGACGACGCGCGCCCCGGCGGCCCGCGCCAGCCGGCAAGCGGTCAGCACGGCGTCGAGCGGCACTTCCAGCTGACAGAGGACGACGCGCGCCGCCTGGATCAGCCCGGCCGCGGCGTCCACGTCGGCGGGGCCGAGCCGGCCGTTGGCGCCCGGCGCAATGAGAATCGACTTTTGCCCTCCGCCATCGACCATGATGACGGCCGCCCCGGTGGGCGCGTCGGCGTCGCGGGCGATGTGCCGCAGATCGACGCCCTCGGCGGCGAGCCGTTCGGCCAGCGCATCGCCGCGCCGATCCCGTCCCAGCCGGGCGACGAGGGCGGTGCGGGCGCCGAGTCGGGCGGCGGCGACGGCCTGGTTGGCGCCCTTGCCGCCGGCCCCCTCATGGAACTCGTCGCCGGCGACGGTCTCGCCGGCCGCCGGCAGCTTCGGCCCACGGATGAGGAAATCGGTGTTGGCCGAGCCGACCACCACCACGTCCCAGCCCATGTTGCGCGTCATGGTTGCGTTCTTTCGGCCGAGCGAGAGGGGAAATCCGTCACGGTGCTTTTCGTCGCGCCTTTCGGGGTTGGTCCATTTTTCGCCGGTTCTCCGCCATGATCTTGAGGACATCCTCAAAGTAGGGATCGTCTTTGAACATGCCCGCAAACTCAGCCAAGGGGTGCGGCTGCGGCCCCAGTTCCACCTGCACGAGTTCGGCGCCGTTGCGCAGCCGCGCCTCCAGCGTTTCCTTAATTTTGGCCAGAGCCTCTTCGCGTGTCGCCGCTTCTATGACAACCGGCAGCGGCGAGCCGCCCGTCGCGCGATAGCCGTTGTTGGCGACGGGTTCGATCAGCACTGGGATTTGCATGGGTGGTCCTCCCGGCGTTCGGCCTCGTCGCGGGTCATTGTAGCATTCGCGGAAAGGAAGACGGAGAAGATGCTCTGCGGCCGCCACGCCTCTCGGCAGCTTTTCTCTCGACACCCGCCTCCTGTGGAGAGAATAATGGGCAGGAAGGAGAAGGAGATGGCCGAGCGCGATGAGTACACGCCAATCTTGAAGGCCCTGGACGCCGCCGGCTACTTCTATTCCCTGCGCGATTACCGGGGGCATGGGTATCAACTTGTCTGCGTCTCGAACCGGTCTGCGGCTGGCCGCCTTCATGGCCGGAGTTTCTGGCTATGCAAGTCGTCCGCTCAGGAATGGTTCGTGATGACCTGGGGGGGCGACACGGCGTTTATCATTGGCGACGAGTCGCTCGTGGCTGAAGTGTGCGTCGCCTGCCTTCGTCACATGCGTGAAGACAAGCGGATCCCCGATAGGATCGTCGAAAAGTACGGATTGCAGCCAGTGGACGCAAGCCGCGTGCGCGGCTTTGACATCGCGCCAGGGTGACGGCTTCGTTGCTGGTACAGCTCACCCTCCCCCCTTCCCCTGATTCGTCAGCCACCGCCCGAACCACTGCCCCGCCTTTTCCGCGACCTGTTCCAGCGCCCCCGGCTCCTCGAACAGGTGCGACGCTCCGGGGATCACGTCCAGCTGCTTGTGGACGCAGCCGAGCTGCGCCAGCGCCTCGCGGTTCAGCGCCAGCACTACCTGGTCCATGCCGCCGACCAGGAGCAGCGTCGGGGCGTGGACCCGACCCAGCGCCGGGCCTGCCAGGTCGGGTCGGCCGCCGCGCGACACCACCGCCTTGATCGTGTTGGGCCGATCCGCCGCCGCGATCAGCGCCGCCGCCGCCCCGGTGCTGGCGCCGAAACAGCCCACCGTCATCCCGGCCGCGAACGAGGCGTTCACCAGCCAGTCGGCCGCCTCCACGACGCGGTCCGCCAAGAGGCCGATGTCGAAACGGTATTCCGCCGTTTGCAGATCCACCGCCTCCTCTTCCGGCGTCAGCAGGTCGATCAGCACCGTCGCCAGGCCGGCCCGCTGCAACGACTCCGCCACGAATCGGTTGCGCGGGCTGTGCCGGCTGCTGCCGCTGCCGTGCGCGAACAGCGCCGCCGCCGTCGCCCCCTCGGGGCCGCGGAACGTCCCCTCCAGGTGCGCCCGGCCCACGGGAACCTGAATCGCCTTTTCCACCATCGGAACGTGCGTCGTGTTCATGTCCTCTCTCCTCGTGCCGGGGCTCTGCCCCGGCACGCACTGCCCGGCAGGCTCTGCCTGCCGAGTGAGCCGGACGCGAGGCAGAGCCTCGCAAGCAGTGCGCTCCCGGGCAGAGCCCGGGAGCGAGGGCGGTGTTGTTCCCCCTCATCACCCAGCAGACGCCGTGCCGGGCGTTGGGCGATTCCTCGGCTCGATCTGAAAGACCATCGGCGTGTAAACGTTGTCGTAGCGGTGATCCACCACCGACACGTTGGCGAACGTCACGCCGTCGTGCTGGTACACGCCGCGGCCCTCGTGGATGTGGCCGAACACGCAGAGCTGCGGCCGAACCGCCAGGACGCGGTTCAGCAAGGATGGACTGCCGACGTGCTCGCCGCCTCCCAGCCGCGGGGCTAGGTCGCCGAAGCCGAGCGGCGGGCCGTGGCAGACGACGATGTCGGTCCCTTCGGGGATCTGGTTAAACTTGATTGCCAGCTCCGGCTCGTCGAGGTTGAACGCCCAGTCGAAGAAGCGCGGCTGCCACGGCGTGCCGTAGATCTTCAGGCCGAACAGCTCGACGCCGCCGTCCTGCAAATAATGCCAGCGCAGCCGGGGGACGAGCTGCGGCGCCCGCTCGAATATCCAGTCGTGGTTGCCGGCCACGGCGACGACTTCTCGCGCTGGAACGCGCTCCAGCCAATTGCGGAACTTGCCGTCGAGCCAGTCGGCCTGCGCTTCGATTCCCAAACCCGGAGTGAGATCGCCGGCGATCAGCAGCAGGTCGCACGGCGACACCAGGGGCAGGTTGCCGTGCAGATCCGACATCGCCGTGACGGTGACCATGCGCTTGTCTATTCCGTTTTGAGCCCGCAGCGCAAGCAAGGGCGGCCCTTGCTTGCGCTGCGGGCTCCTGTTAGGCCCACAATCGCCGCGCTACATCCCGCCAGACGGCGATCGCCGTCCGCAGCTCTTCCGGATCGGCGCACTGCATCCGGTGGGCGAGGTGGGCGAACTCGGGCGAGTCGTTGGGCGGAATGAGGAGGTCCCGGGCGCGACCGTGCACCACCCGCAGCGCGGAGATCAGCCGCCGGAAGAAGCGATAACACTCGGCCAGACGGGCGCATTGCTCGGCCGGCAAGACGCCGCGCTCCGCCAGCCGTTCCAGGGCGTCGAGAGTGTTCGTCGTCCGCACGGCGGCGTCGGCGCAGCCGGCGAGGATCTGCTGGGCCTGCACGTAGTATTCGACGTCCACCAGGCCGCCGGCGCTGTACTTGGCGTTGACCGCCCCGAACGGGACCAATTCCGTCGCCTGCCGGCGCCGCATGTGGCGCACGTCGTCCGGGTCGAACGGCCGGCCGGAATAGGTGAAGCGGTCGCGGATTTGCTCCAGCCGGGCGCCGAGATCGCGGTCACCGGCCACGGCACGGAGTTTGACGAGCGCCATTCGCTCGAATTGGATCGCCCCGCCGCCTTCGGTGTAATACTCGTCGAAGCCTTGCTGCGAGCTGGCCAGGCTGCCGGCCCGGCCGTGAGGCCGCAACCGCAGGTCGATCTCGAACACGCCCGCCTGCCGTGCGACCACCACGTCCTGAAACGTCTGCACAAACCGATCGAAATAGATCGCATTGGTGATCGATTGCGGCCCCGTCGTGTTCCCCGGCCCCTCGTAGACGACGATCAATTCCAGGTCGGAGGCGAAACCCAGCTCGCGGCCGCCGAACTTGCCGAGCGCGACGATCGCCCAGCGGCACTCCCGGCCGTCGGCCAGCTGCGGCCGGCCGAACTGCGGCGCCAGCGATTCATGGACGAGATCGGCGGCGACGACCGTGACCAGCTCGGCCAGGTCGGTCAATTCCGCGGCGAACTGCGCGTCGGTGCTGCGGCCGGTGATGCGGCGCAAGTCGATGCGGAACAGCGCCCGATCCTTGAAGGCGTTCAGCTCGCGGACCCGATCGTCCCACCCCGCCAGACCGGCCAACCGCCGCATCAGGTCTTCGCGCAGCTCGGTCGGCGGCGTCGGCTCGCCCAGGCCGGGCGCGTCCAGGACGACGGGGAAAAGGTTCTCGTGCTGGACGCGGAGGAAATCCTCCCAGAGGAAACGGCTGACGCCCATCATCTGGGCCAGCGTTTCCAATACATCGGGAGATTCCAGATCGGCCAGGGCGTCCGTCCAACGCGGCCGGGTTAGCAATTCGCGGACGAACAGGTGGAACTGGCGGAGCGCCTGTCCGGGGTCCGGCGAATGCGGCAGCAAGTGGGTGAACTGCTTGACGAGGGCGGTCGCCACGCGCAGCTCGTGAATCCGCTCCTCGTCGCGGATCGGTCGGCCGGACACGTCGGTCACCCAGAACGCATCGACGGCCTCGCCGCGGACGGTGCGGACCTCGGCCCGTTCGATGTTGATGGTGAAGCCGGCCAGGGCGTTGCTGAAGGCGAAGAGGAACCCCGGCGTGTCGGCCGAGCGCACCGTCAGCCGCGTGCAGGCCGCGCCGGGTTCGTTGTCCACGGCCACCTTGACGGGCAGCGGAGCGGCGGCGCCGACGGGCCGCAGGACGCCGCTGACGCGGTCGGCGACGGCGTCGCGCGCCTGTTCGCCCTGGCCGTCCGCCGGCAGCCGCGCCAGCGCGGCCAATTCCTCACGGAAGCGCGGCCAGACGTCGGTTTCGGCGCCGCCCAGCGCCCGCACCTCGAAGACGTCGAACAGCAGATGCGTCGGCGGCCGCGGCGCCGCCGGAGGGCGGCGCAAGAGGCCGCGACGCGGCCGGCCGCCTTCCGACGGCGGCGGCAGATGCAGCGTGCGAATCTGGGCGTGAACGACGTCGAGACGGAAGGCGGTGAACAGCCCCGCGACAAGAGAGAGAGCGCCGAGCGAATCGGCCGTGCAGACGGCGACGCTCCATCGGCCGCCGCCATAAGGCTCGACATGAAGCGCCACATCGGCCGGCTGACGCACCGATTGGGCGAGGTTGATGCATTCCTCGCGCAGCGACCGCTCCGCCGCGCCGGGGGCGTCGCCCAGCAAGGCGCGGAGGGCCTGACGAATAGCAGGTCGCCGGTCGTCGGTTGGCGCCATGGTGAATTAAACGATGAAGCGGAGGCGATACAGCTCAAAGGCCGCCTGCCATGCCGCGTCCGCCGTCGGATTGCCGTCGCTGCTCGATACGTCCTCGCCGTCAGCGGTCAGTCGCACCGCCGCCCGCCATCCGGCCGCCGCCGGCTCGACGCGCAGGAACGCCTCGGGCAAATTGGGGCCGGCGATCCGCAGCGCGTGCTCCCCCGCCGGTTCCGCCTTGCACTGCCGCTGCTTGAACCAGAACGGCAACGTCGGCTCCATGACCGCCCTCATTGATCCAGCCGCAGCTCATGCACCACGAGCTGGACGTGTTGGATGGCGTCGTTGGTCTTTTGCACGTCCTTGGCCTCGGCGGCTTCCAGCAGCTTGCCGGCCTCCTTCGCCAGGTCGCCGCTCACCACCGGCAGCGAATCCTTCTGCCGGACCGGGATGTCCTGCGCCTTGGGCAGGAAACGGGCCGTCTGCTGCAAGCCGCGGGCGGCGTCCTCCACCTCGGTCCACTTATCGACGTAAAACGCCTCGGTGGCCAGGGTGGACTGGTAACGGGCCCGCGTCAGCAGCTCGGCGTAGGGCATCGGCGGCGAATCGTCGGGCAACGGCGTCAGGGCCGCCCGTTCCGGCGGCGCCTGGCAGGCGGCGAGGATCAGAAGCAGCAATCCGGTTCCCATGGTCAGCGCTCGCTTCATGGATGCGTCCTCTCCGGCGGTCGATCCGGGAGGCCGGTCGGCGGCGGGGGTCAGTGGCCGCGCACCGCGCTGGGGTCCGGCGCCCCGGGGGATTGCATGAAGGTCGGCGGGCCGACGGTCGGCGAATCGAGCGGCAGCGCCAGGCGGTCATGTTCCAGGCGCTTCTGCTCGTCCAGCGTCAGCCGGGGGTCGTCGATTTGCACCGGATTGTCCCGGTGCGCACGCGGCCCCTCGATGTTGCGACACCCTGTCAGCAGCACCAGGGGGGCGATCCATAAAAGTCGGCGCATCTTCTCTCTCCCCTTCCGTTGGGAAACGCCGGGTTCCGAGGCCGGCGACTCCTGCAAGCTATTATCGACGTTCATTATACGACCAAACGGAGGCAAGGGGAAAAGCGATTCGCGGATTCTATGGAAGGGCGGATTTGTCGGCGCAAGCGGTACAATTTGGGCGAGCCG
>DATKHW010000159.1:0-7219 GCA_035546275.1 Gemmataceae bacterium | reverse complement strand
CAGCTCGGGAATATCCTCGATGCGCTCGCGCAGCGGCGGCACGACGATCGGCAGTACGTTCAGCCGATAATACAGATCTTCGCGGAATCGCCCCTGACGGATCAGCCCTTCCAGGTCTTGGTGGGTGGCGGCGACGACGCGCACGTCCACCTGCATCGGCTCGCTGGAACCGACGCGCTCGAACGTCATCTCCTGAAGGACGCGCAACAGCTTGATCTGCACTTCGGGGGCGACGTCGCCGATCTCGTCGAGGAACACCGTGCCGCCGTGGGCCGCCTCGAAGCGGCCGACCTTGTCCCTGATGGCGTTGGTGAAAGCGCCTTTGACGTGCCCGAATAGTTCACTTTCCAGCAGGCTGGGCGCCAGGTCGGAGCAGTGGACCTTGACGAAGGGTTTGCCGGCGCGCGGGCTGTTGTCGTGGATGGCGCGGGCGAGCAGTCCCTTGCCGGTGCCGCTCTCGCCGCGGAGCAGCACAGCCGCCGGCGCCGGCGCCACCTTGCGGACCAGATGCAGCAGCTGCCGCGCCTGCGGGCCTGAGCCGATCAGTCCGTCGGCGGCGATGGGGGCCGCATCCCCCTCAACCCCTCTCCCGCCGGGGGCAAGAGGAGCGGATGGATCCTCGACCGGCGCTTTGCGGCTGGCCAACTGACTTTGCAAGGCGACGATACGGCGATGCTGCTCCGCGATCTTCTCGACCTTCCCTTGCAGCTCGCGGTTCAGCGCGTCGATGGTGCGGTGGCCTTCCGTGCTGACCAGGGCTAGGGCGGTGATCTGGGCGAACGCCGTCAGCAGGTTCAGGTCGTCCGGCGTGTACGAGCCTCCTTGCTTGGGACCGAGCACCAAAAGGCCGATCAAGTCGCCTTCATGCATCAGGCCGTGCGCCGTCTCGCCGCCAATGAAGAGCAGCTGCCGCCGGGCCGCATCGCCCGCCAACCGCAAAGGCGCCGTCGCGGCGCCCTGCTCGCGCACTGCTTCCACCAGCGGACAGCCCGGCGACAATTCCGCCAGCTCCGGCGCCGGACCGAGGGCGTGCGTCAGACGGTACAGCGGCGCCGCTCCGTCGCGCAGATAGATGGACCCGCGGTCGGCGCCCAGCAGCTCGGCCGATGTTTGCAGCAGCCGACGGGCCAGCGTCGGCGAATCCACCAGCTGCTCGATGGCCGCGCTCATGCGCCGCCAGGTGCGGTCGAGCTGATGTTTCTCGCGACGGTAATGCTTGTCCAGCGCCGACTTGACCCGGCCGCGCGCCAGGTCGAGCGCCACGAGCAGCACCAGGGCCGTGCTGCTGACAAACAAGGCCTGCACCAGCGACGGCCCCTCGGCGCCGCGGCTGTTGACCAGGAACAGGCCGACGAAAGCCAAACCGTAATAAACGAGGCCGGCCAGGAAGCTCAGCACAAAATAGATGACGCCGGAACTGAGGAGTTGGTCGATCTGCATCAACCGGTAGCGCGTGATGCTAATGGTAAAGGCGACGGTCAGGCAGAGCGACGCCGCGAACATCGGCCAAGTGGCCGCGCCGCCGCCGAATTTCTCCGAATCGAACACCGCCAGGTAAAGCGAATAGCCGATCGGCGCCAGAGCGGCCGCGGCGCCGATCAGAATCCACTTCACCTGGTTCTTCTCGACGACGTCGGCGGCGCGGAAGAAGCTGTGCAGCAAGCAGACGACGCTTAGCAGATAATACAGGGCGGCGACGCCGAAATAGACGTAGATCTCAACGAGAATCTGCCGCAGGACGAAGGCGACGGCCTCGGGATAGGGACTGTCCGACGCGCCGGCCGGGTACAGGCCGCGCACGCTCAGGTACGCCTGCAGCAGCAGCACCAGGAACAGAGTCGGCGGGCCGTACAGCAGTCCCAGCACCCAGCGAGGATGGCGTTCCAACAAGCGCTTGGGCCGCGGGAAGACGAGGTAAAAGTGCAGCGTGACCGACGGCAAGAGCAGGCTGCACGCCATGAAGACGAGCAGCAGCACTGGCTGCGTCACGATGCGCGCCCAGTGATAGCCGCCAATGAACGCCCCCAGCGACACGATGCACAACAGAAAGAAATGCACCGCGGCGGCGTCCTGGGGCCGCTTCCAGAAGACCAGCGCCCCAATGAGGAACAGGCCGAGATTCAGCACCAGCCACAGGATAGATGGGATGAGCGTTTCCGACGGCGTCTGCCCAACGCGCAGCCACACCGATCGAATCTGCCCGGCCGGGTCGCCGGGTCGCTTGTATTGCAGGCGGACGACGTGCCGGCCGTCGATCAAGAGGTGGGTGCGATCTGGCGCGGTCGCATGGGCCGTGGTTTCCAATAGGTCGGCCCCACCCGGTTCCGCGGGCTGATCCACCAGATCGGTCAGTTTGCGCATCAGCTGCGACCAGTTCTCGACCGACCGGCCGGCGACCGCCACGATCTCGTCGCCTTCCTGAAGCGGCTCCTGGTTCGGCGGGTCGAGGAACTGAGGGTAAAAGTGGTTGACGACGGGGGTGAAGGCGCAGCGAACGCCGATCTCCGCCGTGGTGATGACGTAGGCTAAAACGGCGAACGCGTAGGTGGAAACCAGCAAGGCCGCGATGACAATGAACAAGCGTCGCCGGGCGGCGGCCTGAGCGCACACGGCGGCGCCCAGTCGGCCAAGACGATGGAGCATCGCCGCCCCAAAATTGGGAAGCGCACGAAACGGGTTCCAGCTCCAGCGCTGTTGCATTTCGCCCCCTCCCTGCGAGCCTCATGGATGGTCCGGAAGCGCCGAAACTTCGGCGCTGATGCGCAACGCCCGAAACGGCAGTTGGTTGAGACTGGGCAGCCAATGCCGGTTCCCAATGTCCGTCTCCTTGTTCCCACTGTAGGGGCACAGGGTCTCACAGTCAAATGGTTCCCCATCATCCCTATTTTCATCCCCTTAACTCAAGCCAAAATCAGTTGCACGTTGAAGAGACCCCCTGGCTGCTGAGCGCCTTCTCCATCTTCCCCAACTAGCCAAAGTCGCGCCGAAACGTCGGCGCGTAGCGCCGATCAGCGCCGAATCCGCGTCATCGCAGGACCCACAAACGGGGGAAAGTGCGCCGTCCTTGCGGCTCTTGCTGTAAACACTGGCAGATCAAATGGTTGCGCAGCGGTTGCTTCGCGATAATCGGTCCAGCGGCGCTGGGGCTTTTGGTATGCTGGATGCTGTGTGGAAGCGCCGTCAAGGAAGGAAAAGCATGGCTGCTTGGCGCCGACGTGATCGGTGCGGGAGAAACAGAGTGAAGGCATCCTCCGATTGGCTTCGTGCTTGCGGCGCCGAGTTCCGACCCGAAGTAGGACGCACGGGCTGCGCGCATCTGCGGCATTACACAGCCCAATACTGCGTGTGGGGCGAAGGTCCGCCCTTGGTGTTGGTTCCCGGCTTGGCGGGCGGCTTCGAGCTGCTGGGGCCGCTGGCGCGCCTCCTGGCTCGCGACTTCCAGGTCATCAGCTATCAGCTCCGCGGCGAAGACGACTGCTTCGCGCTGCGGCGCCGCTTCGATCGGTCGAACCTTGTGGACGACCTGACGGAATTTCTCGACCTGCTGGGCCTGGAACGTCCCACGCTCATGGGAGTTTCTTTCGGTGGCGTCCTAGCGCTGGAGCTGGCGGCGCGCCGGCCGCACGGTCTCCAATCGCTGATTGTGCAGGGCGTAGGGGCCCGCTTCGAGAAGGGCCTGCTGCAACAAGTGGCGGGGATGGTGCTGTCGCGCTACCCGCTCCCGGCCGACAACCCGTTCGTAAATCAGTTTTTCAACCTGCTCTTCGGCGGCCGGCAAAAACAGGGGCCGCTGTTTCAGTTCGTGACGTGCCAGTGCTGGCAAACCGATCAGAGCGTCATGATGCACCGCTTGCGTATGGTGGAGTCGTTCGCCCTGGACGACCGCCTCGCCCGAATTGCGGCGCCCACTCTCATCCTGGCCGGCGACCGCGACCTGCTCGTATCCAAGCGCAGCCTGGCCGAGCTGAAGCGCGGCATCCGTCGGTCTCGCTTGGTGGAATTGCCTGGGTGCGGCCATCTTGCCTTCGCCGCCCAACCGGAGCGCGTGGCGGATGAGGTAAGGCGCTTTCTTAGGCCGTGAAACGGGCCTGGAGGTCTTGATTCCTGGTTAGTTGCGTTCCGCAAACTCCCCCATGTATTTTTCCGGTTCGCCGTTGTCGCCGAGACGGCGGTAATGGGCGTAGGCGGCCTCGAAACGGCCGTCCTTGTCGAAATCCGGCATCGTCCATTGCATCATGGCCAGCCACACGTGGTCCGGCGGCAAAACGCTCCGAATCGTACCGCCGGACTTCGGGACCTGATAATCGAAGCCCAGGAAGTCATGCTGCCAGGGCAGCGTTTGCAGCACGCACAGCAGAAATCCCGACGTCAGATATCCGGTTATTATCCCGAACAGCACGATGCCGCCTTGCCGGACCGCCATGTGATGCTCCAGATGCGCGTTCGACAGGTTGTTGACCACAAGGCGCAGAACGCCCAGCGACGCGGCGAACAGGACGAGGAGGCTGACGGCGTCCTCATAACCGGCCAGGAACGAGCCGCTGAAACCGTCGGCCAGCATTCCGGCGATCGGCTCATAAAAAGCGAACGCGATCAGCCCGGACAAGACGACGTTGACCGCCATCGTCACGGCCGTCATCAGCCCTTCGCGCCAGAAGGCGTAGGTGATTCCTGCCATAATCACGATCGATAAAGCGGCGAGGGGCATGACGAACTCCAGCTACTTGCACACGCGCAGCAATTCCTGAATCGAGGTGCGTCCCTCGATCACTTGCAGCAGACCGTCCTCTTGCAGATATTTCATGCCGTTTTTGACGGCTTCTTGACGGATGGCGTTGGGGTTCGGGTTTTCGCGGATCAGGTCGCGGATGCGGTCGTTCAGCACCAGCAGTTCGAAGACGCCGGTCCGGCCGCGATAACCGCTGCCGCCGCAATAGGGGCAGCGCTTCTTGCCGCCGCCCTCGGCGTCGTCGCCGCCCTCCGCCTCCGGCGGCGGCCGATAGAAATACTCGATTTTGTCCGCGGGGAGATTGGCCTTGCGCAGCAGCTCCGGGTTGGGCCGGTAGCGCCGCTTGCACTTGGGGCAAAGCAGACGCACCAGCCGCTGGCCCAGCACGGCGCTGACGGAGCTGGCCACCGTGAACGGCGCCACGCCCAGGTCGACCAGCCGGGCCACCGCCGTCACGGTGTCGTTGGCGTGCAGCGTCGTGAAGACCATGTGGCCGGTCTGGGCCGCCTGACAGGCGATTTCCGCCGTCTCCTGATCGCGAATCTCGCCGATGTAGATCACGTCGGGGTCCTGCCGCAGGATGCTGCGCAGCTCCCCCGCGAAGGTCTTGCCGGCCTTCGGATTGACCTCGATCTGCGTCACGTTGGGGATGTTGTACTCGACGGGATTTTCGACCGTGATGACGTTCTTCTGGAAACGGTCGATCTCCTGCAGGCAAGCGTACAGCGTGGTGCTTTTGCCGGCGCCCGTTGGGCCGCAGACGATGAGCATACCGTGCGGCTGGACGGCGAGCTGATGGATTTGCTCGCGCATTTTCGGCCTCATGCCGAGCTTCTTTAGGTTGGCGACGTTGCGAGCGCTGTCGAGGATGCGCATGACCATCTTTTCGCCAGCCACGCTGCCGGCGGTCGCCACGCGGAAGTCGATTTGCCGCGATTGGGGCATGTGCGGCTCCTGCGCTTCCTCCTCGGCGTCCTCTTCGCCTTCCTTCTTTTTCTTGGGCTTGCGGCGCTCCTGGGCCTCGGCGGAGAAACTGCCGTCCTGCGGCTTGCGCTTCTCCGTGATGTCCAGGTCGGCCAGCACCTTAAAGATGTTGACGACCGATTCGCCCATCTGCCGGCTGAACGGCTCCTCGGCCTCCAGAATGCCGTCGATGCGGAAGCGGACGGCCATGTCCTCCTTGGTCGGTTCCAGGTGGATGTCGGTCGCGCGCTGCTCGATGGCCTCATAGACCATTTTCAGCGCCGCCTGGTAGCCGCGCGACTCCTGGGCGCGACGGACGCGCGTGGGGTCCTCCTCGCGGCCGCCGAAACTCTTGCCGATAAAGCGGAGGGGGATTAGGCCTTTATCCTCTTCCTGATCCTCTGCCTTGAAATTGAGCCGGAGCCAGCGGTTGCCCAGGTCGCGCAGATGCCGCGGCGTCAGCACGCGCCGATTCGCATCTACGCCCTCATTGCGGACGCGGACATAGACCAGGCTGGAGCCGAGATAAAGGAGCAGAAGGATCGGAAAGGACAGCAGAAACAGCCCCGGCGGGAAGAGCCAAACGATCAAGAGTCCGGCTAGGCCGCAGCCGAGCATAACGCTGTTCCACAGGACCACCGGCAGCTTGAGCAGGCGCGCATCGCGGTCCACCCACCAGCACGTGCGCACCCACAGGAGGTAGACCACGACGACCGGGAGGAAGGCGGTCATGTCGAGGTAAAAGCCCGGCCCGCGCCAGAGGTCGGCGGCGAACAGAAGGGGAGACGGGGAGAACGGAAGAACGGGAGAGGCGAGCGTTGCAGGCGGCATGATGATTCCTACTCCCTTTCTCCCCTTCTCCCCTGCTCCCCTGCTCCCCTTCTGCATTAGAGGATGCCGGGGGCTGCAACCTTGATGCCCTTGAGGGCCATCTTCAGCTGCTCGGGGCTTGGCGCGACCTCCAGGGCGATCGACTTGTCCACGTCGCCGCGCTCGACGAGCTGGCGCAGGTTCTCGGTGAAATCCACCATGCCTTCGAGGAAGCCGATCTTGATGGCGTCGGAAATCTTGTTGTCCATGCCCTCGCTGATCAGCTTGCGGATGGTCGGGTTGACCATCATGATCTCGTTGGTCGGCACGCGCGGTTTCTTGAGGCCCTTGATGAGCTTCTGCGCGACGACGGCCTTGAGGTTGTTGGCCAGCGCCTGGCGGACGGCGGGGTGCTTGTCGGGCGGGAACAGGTCGAGGATGCGGTTGATCGTGGATGCGGAACTAGAGGCGTGGATGGTGCCGAACACCAGGTGGCCGGTCTCGGCCGCATGGATAGCCGCCTCAAAGGTCTCGACGTCGCGCAACTCGCCCACCAGGATGACGTCGGGATCCTGCCGGACGGCGTCCTTGAGGGCCTTGTGCCAGCCGATGACGTCCAGGCCGATCTCGCGCTGGTTGATGTACGCCTTCCGGTCGGTGAAGGTGAACTCGATCGGATCCTCGACGGTAAGAATGTGCAGCGGCTCGCGGGCGGCG
>DATKHW010000158.1:0-6350 GCA_035546275.1 Gemmataceae bacterium | reverse complement strand
TAGGCGATCGGCCACTTCTGAGCGTTCTCCTTCTTGACGACCTTGCCCTGGAACATGCTGATGGTGGCGGCGGCGTTGGGGTTGATGCTGGTAAAGGTCAGCTGCGTATCCACGCCCTGGAACTTGGCAGGGTCGAGCGGGACGTTGAACGTCGGCTGGCCGACCAAGGCGACGACGTCGTCCATGCTCATGCCCTTGTCGATCTTGTCGAAAGAGGCCCGGGTCAAGGTCCCGACGGGTTTCATCGGCGCCGCGCCGCTGGGGTAAACCACCGGCCAGAGCTTCCCTTTGGAATAGCCCCGCTTGCTGGTGACTTTGCCCTGAAACAGGTCTACGGTGAACCCGATGTCGGCGACGTAGTTGTCCCACGACAGGCGCGTGTCCACGTCGGGGTTAGTGGGAAAATGATCCTGGACCATCGTGGGCGGTCCGGCCAGGGCGACGACCTGATCCATGGTCATGCCCTTGTCGATCTGGTTGAAAAGGTCCTGGGTGATCTGCACCTTCGGCGCCGGCGGAGTCTTGCCGGCCGTGTCGCTGGGGTAGACGCTCCGCCAGGACTGCTTGCCCACGGCGCTCTTGTCGGTCGCCTTGCCGTCTTTGAACGTCACGCTCACGGCGATCTTGAGTTCCTTGCTCGTCCAGCTCAGAATCCGCTGGTCCTGGGCGGACGGGGGAGAGCCGCCGTCGCTGGGTCCGAGCAGGGCGATCACCTCCTGTTCTGTCATGCCCCTGTCGATCTTGTCGAAGTTGTCCTTCGTCACGGTCTGACCGGTAGGGGCGGCGCCGGGCGTGCCGCTGGGGTAGACGACCGACCAACCCTGGTTGTTCTCTTTTTTGACGACCTTGCCCAGCATCACGATCACGACGATCTTCGTCTGCCCGCTGACGAAGTCGTACTCGGGGGGCTTGCGGCCGATGTCGGTCTCGGGTCCGAGCAGCGCCCGCACTTCGGCGATCCCCATGCTCGTGTCGATCTTGTCGAAGTTCTCCTTGGTCAGGGTCGCGGCCGGCGGGTTAGAGGGCGCGCCGCTCTGGCCGGACTGATTCGGCGTGGACGGGTTGCCCGAGTTCAGAGAGTTTTGCGGATCGGTATTGCCCGTATTGGACGGGTTGTTCACCGGCTGGGCCGGCGGCGTCGGGTTGGTCGGAGCGGCGGCGACGGGAGTAGACGCCGGCCGGTTGAGGAACCACACGACGCCGCCAACGCCGGCCGCAGCCACGGCGACCACGCCCACGCCGACCAGGACCAGCACGAGCATTAGGTTGCGCGAAATGCCGCCGCTCTCCGGCGCCGCCTCGGAGCGCTCGGCCGCGGGGACGCGCCGAGGCGCGGCGGCGGATTTCGGCTTGGCCGCGACGGAAGTCTTGGCCGGCGGTTTCCCGAGTTGGAGCACCTTGGCGCAGTGCGGGCAGCGGACCTGGCGGCCGCGCTGGTCGTTGGGAAACGTGCAGGATTCCTGGCATTTGGGGCAGCGCACCTGGATCGACATGGCCGGAGGCTCCGAAAACGGGCGAAGCCGATGAGGGTCCAACGCAGCGAGGAGAAAATTCCTCTTTGCTCCTAGGATACAGACGGCGGCCCGGTGGAAATAGGCCGCGAAGAGCGGAAAAATCTCTCCTCTTCGGCTGCGCTGTCACACGCCGCGTCCACCCCGGTATGGGAAGAGAAGCGCGGCCGATCGACCCGCCGCATCGCCCCCGACCTTATGGGAAATGCGACCCGCCATGCTTACCGAAACTCGCGATCAAACCGAAGCCGCCCCGCTGGTCAATCCGATCCACTTCTTCGTCCGCGTCTTCCTTCGGCTGACGCTGGCGTTCGTCGTTGTGCCGCTGCCGCTGTTCCTGGTCAGCCGGGTCGCCGGGTTCTGGGCCGAGCTGTTCGGGTGCCTCTTCGCCGTGTCGATGCTGATCGCCGCGGGCATTACCGCCCTCTATAGCTGGTCCATCTCGCGCCGCCTGAAGCGCTTCCAAAAGGGCGATTATTTGGTCCACTGGACTTACACCGAGGAAGAATGGTTGTCGTTCGCCGAGATGGAATGGCGGCGCCGTCGTCGGGAGACGGGTCGGGCGCCGCTGGTGGGCCTGCTGATCGGCGGCTTTAGCGGCCTGTTCTGCGGCGGAGCGGCGGGGTACGGTCTGATGGAGAACGTGCCGGCGGTCGCGCTGGGCGCCGTGATCGGCGGGGCGGCCTTCGCTCTGCTGGGCGGTCTGCTCGGCTGGCTGGGCGGCGCCGCGGCGCGGTACGCCGGCTGGCGCACCTATCAACGAATGCAGAAGTACGTCGGCGAGACCTACATCGGAGCGGACGCGGCCTACTGCGGCGAGACCTTCTGGAGCTGGACGATGCCGAACATGGCGCTGGTGCGCATGGAGCTGATCCCCGGCGACCCGGCGGTGCTGGTCTTCACATTGCGGGTACACATGCCGAAGGGCGGCGCCGCGCTGTACTCATACCGGGCGCCGGCGCCGGCGGGCCGCGAGGAGGAGGCGCGGCGGATTTTGCATTGGCTGGGTGGGAAGTGAATGACAGCCTGGCGCCGCCCGGCGCGGCCAAGTCGCCGACTCACGGGACGCCGACGACGCGGTCGCAGGCTAATGTTCCGCGGCGACTGCTTTGCTGCCCGCAGCGCAACGATCGGGCCGCCCGAAGGCGGCCCGATGAATTAGCCGACGTGCAGGCGGCGTTATGCCGACGCCAGTTTCCGCCGTCGCCAGCCGAGGTAGCCGAGGCCCGTGAAGAGGGCCGAGCCGAACAGGACGAAGGAGGAGGGTTCGGGGGCGGCACTGGAGGAGGGATCCAAGCTGACGTCGTCGAGGTACGTAAAAGACGGGTCGTTCGCACATTGGAACTCGAGCGTATCGCTTCCGGTTCCCACAACCTGGAAGGAGAACTCTTGATACGGCTGCGCGCCCGGGTTAAGTTCGGAAAACTTCTGGACGCCGTCCCAGTACACATTCAAGAGTTCCGTCGGTCCACCTCCGGCGACGTCCCGCCAGAAACTCAAGGTGTACGCCTGACCCGCGCTCGTTGCGATGGTTTGCGAGAGAGTGTCGGGGTCATAAGAATATCCGGCGATCTGCGCGGCGTACATACCGCTGTGGACGGGAGACGTGACGATGGACTCGGGGTAGGAATTGGCCCCCACAGTCCAGCCGGTGAAGTCTCCCGTCTCGAACCCACCGTTCACGATCAGGTCCGCCCTGGCCTGCCCCACCCCGCTGAGCAGCAGGGCCAGAGCCGCCAGCATCAGAGTCGCACGCTTCATCGCTGTACTCCCTTCGTCATTGGAGCGCGTCCGTGTCGGTAGGAGAGTCAGGGCGACCCGTCAGCGCTGCTAGTTTATGCAAACGTACAGGGGTAGAGTGTAGCAGGAGCTTTCGGCAAAGCAAGGAAAAGCCGACGATTTTTCCAGGCTGGCTGGAGGAAGGGTGGGAACTCCGACGCCAGCAGGGCGCAAAAGCCTCCACTGCTGCTCGCCGGGCGCCATTTACTGCTTCGCCTTCGCCGACAAATCCACCTCCGTATCGTGCAGGAACTGCGCCGCCTGCTTCGGCGGCGCCGGGCTGATAGGGACCTTACAGCTCACCAGCCTCGTCCCGCGCCGCCGCGAAATCCTGGGCCGTCGCGTCTCGGTTGATAAGCCAGACGTCCTCGGTTCCCGGAAAACGCTGGATCAGCCGTCGGACGCACGCCTTTGCGTCTTCCTCCGCAGGGAACCGCAGTTGAAGGGCGTCCGGGCTCATCAGCGTCGAGGCGCCCTCTTCCAGCATGGCCTGGTGCGCCTGTTCGCGCGTCAGCGGGTCGCCCTTGCGCAAGGCCGCCAGGATTTGATACGGCAGCATCCCCGCCGCGCACGCCTCGGGGACCGTAAGACCGCTGGCTAGAGCGATTTTGTCGCGGGATTCGCGGCCTTCCGCCAAGTCGTAGGCGCGCAGAATCGCAGACGTGCGGTCCTCTGGCGCCGCGGCGTCCCATGTGTCCCAAATGACGATTACGCGGATTCTCCCACTAGGGTATTCCGTTTCATAGATCAAGGGCTGGCCGCCCTCCCGGCTGTTCCTCAACTCGCCGGCGAGTCGCTCCGCCAAGTCCGTTACCGTACGGCTTGGCGGCCTCTCCGTCCCCATTCTTTTTCGCGGCATGGCTTTCCCTCACAGGGCGTCCGAATGAGTCAGCAGCCATTCGGCCGCATCTCGAACCTGTTGAACTTCGTGCGAATAGGCGACGTTCTTGTGATAGCGAAGGATCTCCCGCCAGAGGCGCCCAATGCGCTGTCCCGACCTCTGCACGTCTCGGCCAAACGGGGCAGTGTAAGCCGTCGCCGTCGCCAAGCTTCGTTCGGCCGTCAGCAGTTCCGCCCACGCGCGCACGTTGTGACCGGCCCCCTGGCTCGGCCAGGCGATGTTCAGGGGGGCGGCCCGCCCTCGGTTGATGGCCGGCTGGATGTGCCCATTCCAGGTAAGCACGGCTGTGTCGGCCACGCCCCGCAGTGCGAAGTATGCGGCCTTCAGCGTCATCTCTGCTGCGTATCCCCACAGATAAATCGCGCCTGTCCGTCGGCCCGCCGCTGCCAACCACAGGCCGTCCTCGAACCGCTCGCGCGCCGCCGCACGGAACTCGCGGATGCTGTCCGGCTGGCAGCGTTCAATGAGCCTCCTTGGCATGCATCCGCCCTCTTCATCGCTTCCCCTTCGCCGACAAATCCACTTCCGTATCGTGCAGGAACTGCGCCGCCTGCTCCGGCGGCACCGGGTTGATGTAGAACCCCGTCCCCCACTCGAACCCGGCCACCCGCGTCAGTCGGGGAATGATCTCCATGTGCCAGTGATAATGCGGCAAAAGCTGCGTGTCGAACGGCGACGTGTGGATGATGTAGTTGTAGGCCGGGTGGTCCAAGGCCGTCTCCAGCTTCTTCAGGATCGTCTTCAGGACCGTGCCTAGCTCTTCCACCTCGTTCTTCTGGATGTTCTCATAGTGGCTGTTGTGGTTCTTCGGCAGAATCCACGTCTCGAACGGGAAGCGGCTGGCGTAGGGGCAGAAGCTGACGAAGCTCGGCGTGTCCAGCACGATCCGCTTGGGCGCGTTCAGCTCCTGGTGGATCATGTCGCAGTAAATGCACCGGCCGCGGTAGTTGAAAAACTCCAGGCTGCCGCTCATCTCCTCCCAGACGTTGATCGGCACGATCGGCGTCACGATCAATTGCGAGTGGGAATGTTCCAGCGAGGCGCCGGCCGCCGCTCCCACGTTCTTGAACACCATGCCGTACACCAGCCGCGGGTCCTTTTTGAGGTCGATCAGCCGATCGCGGTAGACCCACAAAATCTCGCGGACGTATTCTTCCGAGAGATTGGCGATCGAGATTTCGTGGAAGGGACATTCGAGGATGACTTCGTGGGCGCCGACGCCGTTCATGCGGTCGTAGATGCCGTCGCCGCGCTTCTCCAGCGCCCCTTCGATCTGCAAGGCTGGGAACTTGTTCGGCACCACGCGGACGCGCCAACCCTTCTCGTCGGGCTTGGTGTTGCGGTCGCGGTAAGCCAGGATCTCGTGCGGCGTATGGACCTCATTGCCCTCGCAAAAGGGGCAAAACGTGCCCGACGGCAGCGGCTCCGTCTTGGGCGCGACCGGCCGCTTGGCCCGGTCGGTGGCGATGATGACCCAGCGGCTCACGATGGGATCCTTGCGCAGCTCCGGCATCGGCAGTCCTTTCAGCGACGAGGCGAATCCTTTGAGGGTCAAGTCCATGCTAGTCCTTGGTCATTCGTCATTCGTCACTCGTCACTCGTCACTCGTCACTCGTCATTCGTCATTCGGTTTGCAGCGGCCGATTGATTTCAGGTAGGCGTTCAGGTGAGGACCAAGCTTTTCGACCAGGGGTTTCCGGCGATCCACTTCTTCGTCCGAAAGAAGCTTCCGACGGAAGGCGCGGCGGAGCCAGTGGCGCGTTTCATACAGGGAACCGCGCGAGATTCGGATGAATCGGCGATTCTCCTGGTATGTGCCGCGTCCGGTCCCTTCGGCGATGTTGGCGCCCACGCTGTCGGCGGCGCGGATGATCTGTTTCCCGATCATGTCTCGGGCGAGCGAATTCCATCGCAGCGCCGTGAACCACACCGCGTCAGCCGGCTCCTCAGCCAGCTGATACACACGCAGCTCCTCAAACGACTTCCCGGCCATTCCCCCCTCCCCGAATGACAAATGACGAATGACGAGTGACGAATGACAAATGACCAAGGACTAAACATCCCACATCATCATCTCGAAATCGCGCGACGGCCGGGTCAGGGCGAGGGCCCCCTGGCGCGGCGCCCGATCGTGGCTGCGGCCGTCCTGCACCAGCTCC
>DATKHW010000157.1:0-19837 GCA_035546275.1 Gemmataceae bacterium | reverse complement strand
TCCCCCAGGGTGGGGGAGAGGGTAGGGTGAGGGGGCGGGTCGCGCATCTTCCCGGATCGTGAATTTCAAATGCCGCTGCGCTGCCGCCGCCGCATCCACCGGCGGATGGGCGACGCGGGCCGCCGCCAGCAATTCTTCCACCAGCCGATCGGCGGCCGCGTGCAATTCTTCTTGCGTCAGGTCTTCGATCATGGCCGACCCCCTTTGGCGTGCTTCTCCTTCTGTGATAGAGAAGGGCGGGGATCGTTCTCAAGGTCAGCAGCGATCGACGGGGAAAAATAGCGCACCGCCCCTTGTCTTGCGGCGGGATCGCGCCTAGCACGCCGGCGCCATTTCCTCGCCCGTTTCAGCGACCGGGAAAAGTCCTCTTCGCCGGCGCCGTCCGGCCTTTTGTGTTTGCGGGTCCGTCCACCTTCGTCCAGCGCAAAGGAGCCTCTCCCATGTTCCGTCGCCGCCACCGCCATATTACGCACTCTTACCTCTTTAATTCGCCGCCCGCTCCTCAACCTGGAGGAGTTGGAGCCGCGCACGCCGGCCGGCGCCTTGACCCTGGCGTCCAACCCGCTTTACCTCATCGAGGGAATGCCGTACGGCGCCCCGTATGTCCTCGCCGGCTTGACCGACGCCGCCGGCGACTCCAACCCGTCGGACTTCACCGTGTGAATCAACTGCGGCGACGGCACCGCCCCTGTGCAGGCCTCCCTCTCCTGGAACGGCAGCGGCTTCAACGTCACGGCGTCGCCGTCGCCCACCGGCGAGCCGCCTTGCACGCGCAGGACCACCACCGCCGAGGCGTTATCCAGAAGCACGTTCTCGTGGCCGACGACGTTGATGCTGGAGGGCTGCGTGACGGAGGCGTCCACGCGAATCCAACCGTTGCGGACGCTGAAGTCGCCCATCAGCGCGCCGCCGGTGAAGTGGAACACGCCGCCGTCGAGAATCATCTCGCCGTCGGCGCTGACCAAGCCGCCGGCCTGCGTGCAGGTGTCGCGGCCGGAGCCGTCGGGAGCGACTTGCAATTGCGTGCCGGGGTCCACGGCCACGGTCCCGTCGCTGGTCCACGCCCCCCACCGTCAGGCGCGTCAGGTACAACTGCACGCCGTCGGCTGCATCGGCGGCCGGCGCGTCGGCCGGCGCATCGTCCGTCCCGGCCGAGCCTCCCGACCGCGCTTGCGCCGCACTGGCGTCGCTCAGGGACACCATGCCCGGCGTCAGCGACGTGCCGGTGGCGTCCACGCCCACCGTGCCGTGGTTGATGAGCGTATCGATGCCCATGCCGCCGACGCCGCTAAGCGACAGGTAGCCGTCGTTGGTCAGCGTGCCGGAAAGCGCCGGCGGTCCGCCACCGCCGCATACGGCGATGCGTCCGCCGCTGAGGTTGATCAATCCGTCCGGCGCCGCCAGCGTCTCGCCCCAGTAGACGCTGGCAGAGGCCAGGTCGATCGTGCCGGCGTTGAAGGCGCCGGGCGCGGCGGTCAGCACGCCGGCGTCACCGACGCCTCCGCGTCCAAGTCACACGATAACCAAGGCGCACCAAAACAACGACATCGTCCAAGCCTATGTGCTGCTTATCCCGGCTCGCTTCAATTGATCTTCGAGCGACCAGCCATGAGGCCGCTTTTCAGGCGCGAACCACTGGCAGCCCGCACTAACCCATTGGGAAAGATATCGCTCGAACGTGACCGGCGCTGCCGTACCCGGCTCATCGTCATAGCCGAACTCAAAGCCACAGCAGTCACACACATCATAAGACGGCGTCCCCAAGTATTGCGAATATGGAGCATTAAGACCCTTCCTATGTATGAAATCTGTGAGGTTGCTATATGCCGGCCGGTCCAGCCCCGCATACCCGCAGCAAGGGCACAGGAAATGCCCGGTGTTCACTTGTCGGCTCCTTTACTGCTTGGTGAGTAACGTGATGAGGGAAAAGGTTCCGTCCGGTTGGGAACATAGGCGTATTCCTCGTTGCTCCAAGTAACTTCGCAACCTTAGCCGGGCGCCGCTAGCACCCGACGAACTTGATGGACGGGAACTGGTCGCTCAACACGTTCTCGTAAATCGACAATTGGTCCTTCGGCGCCCACCACTCCAGCGGCAGCCCATTGGCCGTCGCCGCGTCCACCTGTCTCTCGGCCTCCGACCTCCAGTCCCCGATCAGCTCTTCGGCCGCTTGGCCACCCCTGGCTTGGATGAACCAGTCCTCTAACACGAAAGAATAGTCGCCCTTGAGTTCGCGCAGGGCCCCATTCGAGCAGTCGTTAAAGTAGACATCTCCGAGCTTGTACTACTTGAGGTCGCGGCAGCGGCTTATCTCAGGTCAGTTCATCTTTAATGTAAAAAAACGAACAGACGCCGAATTGCTGCTGTAATAGAGGAGCACGAATAGAGGAGTGCGGGGATCGTTCTGCAGATCAGGCGCGGGCGTCACGGCTGCTTGACCTGGGTGAGGAAGCGCAGTTTCGTGGACAGGTCCTTGGCCAGGTTGGCCCGCTTCAGGAAGAGCAAAGCCAAACACGTGTCGGTCGGTTTCTCGTACTTCTGCGGCCAGCTGCCGTCGTCGTTCTGATGGTCCACCAGCTCCGCGGCGCCCACGGGATACCATTCCTTGTCGCCGATGGTCTTGCGGCCATACAGCATTCCCACGCGCTCGATCGACCAGAGCAGGTAGGTGTTGAGGGCGCGCGACCCATTCCTCCGCGCGGCGATATGTTCGCTGAGGTACATCATGCCCTTCTCCACCTGCCGATCTTCACCGGCGGCCGCTATGTCCGCGCCCTTCAGGTCGACCGTCACGCCGTGTCCGACGCCCAACCCCAGCAGACCGGCCCCCGTCATCGACGCCGTTTCGCCGCCGTCGGGATGCGGCTGATAGTGATAGCACCAGGCGCCGTTCGGCGTCTGGCTCACCTGAAAGCGCTGGGCCAGTCGGGCCAAGGCCCGTTCCATCGGCACGCCATGCCGGCCGGCCGCCCACAGGCCGAGCGTGGCGAATTGCGTGTTCGAGTTGTCGGAGTTGTCCCATCCCGGCATCTGCTCCTCCGGGATCGGCGGCTTAAGCGCCGGTATGTCCTTGAGACCGGCCGGCAGCTTGTCGTACAGCTTCTTGGCCTCGTTCACGTCCTCTTCAGTCGGCCCCGACGGCGGCGTGGGGCCGCCGGTCTGCCGATCGGGCTTGTTGGGGGTGCGGCTGGTAATGAGATCGTCGATGCCCTTGCCGCCCGACTTGGTCATCGTCAGGTCCATCGACAAACGCGGCCGGGTCGTTTGCAGAATCTTGAAGAGTTGCTGTTCGTCCTTCTCCTTCACGATCGGGCAGTCATAGGACCAGCCGCCGGCGGCGGTTTGGCCGGCGATCAGGCGCAAGGCCATGCTGCGGATGAGCGGCTCGTCCTGCTCGTCGCCGAGCCGGTCCAGAAACAGGATGGCCAGGCCAAGCTCATAGGTCTTGCCGAGCATCGGCGCCTTGCGGCGCACATATTCCGCGGCTTTCACCACCTGCTCGTCGTCGGCGGGGACGCCGCATTCCAGCAGCGTCAAACCGGGCAGCGCGGCCAGGCCGACGGCGTGGGCCTGCGCCCAGCTGCCGTCCTGCTGCTGCGTCTTCCGAAGCCATTCGACGCCGCGCTCGATGGCCTTGTTGACCTTTTGCTGCTCGTCGGGGGGCAGGACCGACTGCACCGACGGCTCCGGCGGCGTCAGCGACGGCGGATCGCCGCTGGAAAGGACCACCGGCTTGGGACGCCGCTTCGGCGCATCTTTCTTGTCGGGAACTGCGGCCGGTGCGTCCGCCGGCGGAGGGACGGAAGGGTCGGCCGACGGCGGCGCGGGCGTCTCTGGCGCCGGCGCCTCGGCGACCGGCGCCTTGTCTCGCTGCGGCAGGAACTTCACCGCCAGGATCGCGCCGGCGCCGACCAGCAGCAGCACAGCCAGGCCGACTACGCCGATAAGGACCGTCCATCCATGGGAATTGTGAGGAACGTCGTCGTCTCCGCCAGGCGGCAGCGGTCGGAGGCCGCCGACGGCTGCGGGTAGGCCGACTTGCGTCCCGGCCGCGAAGGTGCAACCGCAACCGGGACATCGGAACCGGCTGCCCTCCTCAAAGGGTTGCGTCGTGCGGAGACTGCTGGAACAGCGCGGACAGGTGATCGTCGCGGTGGACATGGCGGTCCGTTCCAGGGAGCGCTAAGGGGCGACGCCGACCAACCTCACTGTACCTGCGCGCGCGGCGGCCGGGCAAGCAAAATAGCCAGACGGCGCATTCGACGGAGAATGGGATTTGGCCGGAACGGTGCGCGGCGTCAGCGAACGGCCTTGGCCTGTTCCACGACTCTCACCCAGAGGTTGGCAACGCGGCCGGTTTCCTGCGGCGTGATCGTCGGCCCTTGGCCGTGGACCGGGTCCACCACAAAAACGCCCAGGTCGGCCAAACGGCGTTCGGCCTGCCGCAGCGACTGATACGTGACGACGTCGCCGGGCCGAATATCGAGATGGTCCAGGATGAACGACGTGACCACGTCCTCATGGCCGATGATGAAGATTTGACCGACCGTATAAGTCTTTTCCACCGGGCGTTCGGATCGGCCGACCGTCGCCGCGGGCGCAGCGCCGGCGTCGCCGAGGGAGAGCGCGGCCAGAATCGCGAAGGGAACCATCGGGAATCTCCCGGCCAATCATCCCACCTTGCTGCCGACGCACCCTTCGATGAGCGCCCGCAGACCGGGATCGACGACGCGTTGCACGGCCTTGGCGGGCGGATACCAACGGCGCTCCCGGAACGAGCGTTCGGGCCAGTCGTCGGCTTCGCCGCTGACCTGCATGAGGAAGACCAGGACGTGACAGGTCAGCCCGTCCTTGTCGTAGAAATAGCTGCCGATGGGTTCAGGGTCCAGCGCGCCGACGAGCCCGGCCTCTTCCCACGCCTCTTGCAGCGCGATTTCGGCCGCGGTCTTGCCGGGTTCCAGACAGCCCTTGGGCGCCACCCATCGCTTGCCGTTGCGCGAAGTGATGAGGCAGACGGCGCCGTCCCGCACCGGAAGGGCGGCCGCCTGTCGGAGAACGCCGTCAGGTATCGCCATCGCCCATCCCCGCGAACACGATATGCCTTCCCTTGCAGCATCTCGCGACGGTTCAATCGCGTCAAGCGGCGTTATCGCATTTTCATGAAATCAACACAAGAGCGGCGCAACCGGATTTCTCGGCGCCGGCGGCAAAATCGTTACTTATCCGTCGGCTCCTCGTCGCGCTGGTAGATGGGCAGATAGCGATATTCCACGGTCAGCGCGAGAACGCACATGGCGGTGCAGTAGTTGGCGCCGTAGCCGCCGTCGCCGCCGCGGATGGGACGCAGGCCGGAACCCCAGGAGCCGCCGTAATCCGCGCTGGCGTCCCGGGGCAGCTGGTCACGGTAGAGGATGCCGTGCAGGACCGGGCGGTAGGCGTCCCAGTAGTTGCCGCCGAGCTGGAACATCGCCTGCGAGACGTAGTAGACGCCGTAATAGTGGAAATTGCCGAAGAGCGAGATGCCGTTGTTGAAGGGGCCGTTGTTGTAGCGCTCCACGACCTGCTTCAGGAGAAAGTCGCCGGCCCTGATGACCAGGTCGCTGCGGTGCTGGTCCTTGCCGCACAGCTCCAGCGCCAGGATGCTCGTTCCGGTGACGGGCACGGTCAGGTTGGAGCCGGGCTGATAGTCGAAGCCGCCGCTGTTGGCGTCGTGGCAGCGCTTGATGAAAGCGACGGCGGCGTCGATGCGCTCCGCGGGCACGTCGCAGCCGACGTTCTTGGCGGCGCGCAGGGCCATGATTTGCCAGCCGGTGACGCTGATGTCGCTGCTGGGATCGAAGTCGGCGACGGTGTAGCGCCAACCGCCCTTGCCGGGGCCTTCCTTTTTTCGCTGGGCCGTCAGGATGACATTGACGGCGTCGTGGAGCTTCTTGCGGATTTCGTCGCCGAGGTCGCCGTCGGTCATGCCGGCGGCCTCGGCCAGCATGAGCGTGCTGATGCCGTGGGTGTACATCTCCTGGTTGCCGGCGGCGCCGCGGGCGATCAAGCCGTTGGGCAACTGGCATTGGAGGACATAGCGGATGCCTTTTTCGACGGCGGCGCCATAGCGGCCCTCGCCGGGCACGTGGCCGGCCGACAGGAAGGCCATGACGCATAGGCTCGTGACGGCCGGGTGAGCCTGGCCGCCGGCGCCGCGAATGCCGTTGCCGGCCATCCAACCGCCGTCCTGGAGCTGCTGCTTCTGCAAAAAGGCCAGGGCGTCGTCGATGTGCCGATCCAGCTCCTTCATCTCCTCGTCCTTGGCCGGCGGGTCGGCGGCCGGGACGCAGGGAAGAGCAAAGAGGAGCAGGCAGAGAATCGCAACGGTCCAGCGCACGGAAACACCTCTCTCGAAGTTCACCGTGGAGATCGCAGAGAGCGCGGAGAGAAAAACAAGGGTTTCTTTCTCAGCGCTCTCTGCGTTCTCCGCGGTGAGACGATGCATCACTTCTTATCGCGCGTGTCGGCCGCCTGCTCGAAGTACAGCTTTATCATGCGGGCGTAGTCGTCGCCGTACTTCACGCGCATTTGCTGGACGATCTTGGTGCGCAGCTCGCCGGGCAATTCGCCCCAGGGCTTACCGGCATATTTCTGCTGCACGTCCTTGGGGAACATGCTGAGGTCCGGCGTGCCGTTGGGTTTCACGCCGTTAGCGCTAAATCGGCCGCCCTTTTCGCCAGGCGGGGCGTTCGGGTCGGGTTGTCCACTGTCCTGCCCCTGCCCCTGCCCCGACTCCTGGGCGGCCTGGGCGGCCTGGGCCAGCGCCTGCGCCGCCTGGGACATCGACTGCTGGGCGCCTTGCTGCTGACCCTGATTCAGTTGTCCCTGGGCCTGCTGCATGGCGTTTTGGGCTTGCTGGACCGCCTGGCCCTGCCGATTGCCGGGTTGGCGTCCGGCTTGCTGACCCGGTTGATTGCCCGCTTGTTGGCCAGGCTGCTGACCCTGCTGTCCGGCTTGGTTGGCCGCTTGCTGGCCGGCTTCTTGCCCCGCCTGGGCCAGCTGCTGGGCGGCTTGCTGCAATGCTTGCGCTGCCTGCTGCTGCTGCTGATTGGCGCCGGCCTGGTTGCCCTGATTGCCCTGCTGCCGGGCCTGCTGCATGGCGTTCTCGGCTTGGTGCGACTGAGCGGCGGCCTGCCGCGCCTGCTCGGCCTGCTGACCCTGGTTGGCCCGGCTCGCCTCCTGCGCCAGACGATTCACGTCCTGGGTAAGCTGGTTCGTTTCCCGTTGCAGGTTCTGCTGCTGGGCGTCCTGCTGCGCCCGCTGCGCGGCGGCGTTGTTGGCTTGCGCCTGAAGCTGGCGGTTGATCTGGTCCTGCTTCTGCGCCAGTCGTTGGGCGTTTTGCGCTTGATCGGGGGCATTGGCGTCGCCGGGCAGCCGTTGCAGCTGCTGGGCGAGCTGGCGCATTTGCTCGGCCGCCTGCTGACCGGCCTGCTGGGCCTGCTGCAGCGCCCCGTTCTGCAACTGGTCGGCCGCCTGCTGGGCCGCTTGCTGCGCCTGCTGCGCCAGGCGATCGGCGTCGGACTTTTCGCCCTGGTTCTGCGCGGCTTGCCGCTCGGCTTGCGCCGCCTGATCGGCCACCTGGCGTTGCAGCTTGGCCAGGTCGCCGAGCGGATTTTCCTGCGGCCGGGCCGCGTCGGCGCGGGACGCGTCCTGGGCCTTGCGCAGCTCGTCCTCCAGCTCCCGCTGCTGCTTGGCCAGGTCGCGGGCCTGGTCGGCTTGCTGCCGGTTGGGCAGACCCGTCGGATTCAGCGTCTGGGCGTCGTCCGACCGCGGCCGCTGCGCCGTGTCGGCCTTTTGCGGCAACTGGTTCGCCAATTGCTGCAAGGCGTCGGCCGCCTGGTTCTGCCGCTGCTTGGCCTGTTCGCCGTCGTTGCGTTCCAGCGCCTGCTGCGCCTGGTTCATCGCTTCGCGGGCCTGCTCCAGCGCCTTCTGCTGCTGGCCGGCCGGCAACTGCGACGCCTGCTGATTCAGCTCGTTTTGCTGCTGGGCGACCTTTTGCAGGGCGTCCTGCATGGCCTGCTTGCCGGCCTCGCCGGGCTTCTGGTTCTGCTGGTTCTGGGCCTGCTGCGTCTGGTTGGCGAGTTGCCGCTGCTGCTGCGCGAGCTGCTGCGCCGCCTGTCGCGGCGAATCGGTCGGCTTTTGCGCCTGGGCCGGGTTCTGCTGCGGGTTCTGCGGATTGGCCGCCTGCTGCTGGGCCAGGTCGCGAGCCAGTTTGTCGGCCGCGTCGGCCGCCTTCGCCAGCTGGTCGGCGGCGTCGGCCGGCTTTTGGGCCTGCTGCAGCGCCTGAGCCGCGTCCGCCATCTTCTGGGCCGCGTCCTTCTGCGCCTGAGCGGCGTTCTTCGCGTCCAGTCGATCCAGTTGATGCGCGAGATCGGCCTGCTTGTCCGCGTCCTTCTTTAGCGCATCGGGTTTGTCCTTATTGGCGTCGGGATTGGCGGCGTGCTGAGCCAGGTCGCGCTGCTCGCGGGCCAGCTCGTTCGCCTTGGCGGCGCTGTCGTCGCGGCCGGCCATTTTGTCGGCGAGATCGTGCAGGGCGTCGGCTGCGTCGCGCTGTGCCTTCGCCTGGTCCTGCGGCGCCGCGTTCTTCGCTCGCTGCAAGGCGTCCTCGGCCCGCTGCTTTTCGGCCTGCGCGTCGGCGCCGGCGTGAAGCTGCCGCGCCTCCTCGGCCACCTGCTGCTCCTTTTGCTGCGTCGCCGGGGTGGGCTGCTGACCGTCGCGCTGGGCCTGGGCGGCGGCTTCGGCCTGACGATCGGCCAATCGCTGGGCGCGGGCCGCTTCGGATTCCTGACCGTTCATCTGCTTGGCCAGGGCGTCCAGCTTCTTCGCCGCCTGCTGCATCTGCTTCTGCGCTTCCGGCGAGGTCGCGTCTGCTTTGGCCGCATCGGTCGCTTTCTGCGCCGCGTCGGCGGCTTCCGCCTTGCGTTGCGGCGCTTCCGGCGCGTCCAAAATCTTCGCTTCCTGGGCGACCTGCGCCTGCTGCTTGTTCAAAGCGTCCTTCTGCTCCGGCGTCGCCTTGGGATCGGCCGCCGCCTTCGCCGCTTCGGCCGCCAGGTCGGCTTGCCGCTTGGCCAAATCCGCCGCCTTTTCGTCGGCCGGCTTCTCGCCGCGGATCGCCTGCTCCAACCGGGCCAGCTGGCGCTTGGCGTCCTCCTGCGACGCCGGCACGTCGGCCTTGCGGGCGTCCATCAAATCCTTGAGGGCGTTGTTCATGGCGTCCGCCGTGCGCTGCTGCCGGGCTTCTTGGTCGGGAGCGTCCATCTTGGCCAGGCGCTCGGCGACGTCGGCCTGCTTGCGGGCGGCCTCGTTCATCAGCTGGGCGATCTGGTCCTTGCCCTTGGGGTCCTTCGGATCGGCGTTGTGGGCCTGTTCCGCGGCTTGCTCCGCCTTCTGGGCGATCTCGTCCTGCTGCTTGCGGAGTTCAGCGAGCTGCTTTAGCGCTTCCGCTTTGCGCTGGTCCAGCGACGGCAGATCGTTGGCCAGTTTCTCCAGCGCCTGTTTGGTTTGATCCATCAGGGAAGCGGCCCACCAGGCGTTGTTCTGCTTGACCGCCTCGTCGATGTGCGAGGCCTGCTCCTGCGCCTGCTTCTTGTCCTGCTGCGCGGCCTGGTTCGCCGGCGGCACGGAGAGCCGGTTGATAGCGTCGGCCACCGCCTTCTGCTCCTGCTGAATCGGCTTCATCCGCTCCGCCAGCGGCTTGGGGTCGTTCTGCTTCTTCGCCTCTTCCGTGGCTCGCTGCTTGAGTCCCTCTTCCAGGCGGGCCAGCTGGCGGGCCGCCTCGCGCGGGTCCTTCGCCAGATCGATGGCCTTGGCCAGGTCCTCGGCGATGCGGTCCAGCTCCTTGGCCGACTGGTCCTGGTTCTTCAGCGCCTGGTCGGCGTCGCCCTGCTTGAGGTTGTCGGCGGCCTTTTGGGCGTCGTCCGGTTTGAGCGGATTGGTCTTCGCGATCTGCGCCTGTTCTTTGGTTTGGTCGGCCAGCGTCGCCGCCTTGTCGGCCAATTCCTGCTGCTTGCGGGCCAGGTCGGCCAATCGGGCCTGGTTCTGCTGCCGCTCGGTTTCGGCCTGGGCCTGGGCCAGGTCGCGTTGTTGCTGGGCCAACTGCTGAGACTGGTTCGCCAGGTCGCGGGCCTCCTGGGCCCGGGCGTCGCTCAAGGCCTGTTGCAGAGCGGGATTGTCCTGCGCGAGCTTTTGCAGCTCATCCGCCGTCTGCTGCTGCTGCTGTTTGAGCTGATCGGTCTGCTCCTTGCTGTTCGCTTCCGCGGTCTTCTCGGCCAGCGCCTTTTCCTGCTCGGCCAGCTTCGCCAGCTGCTCCTGGGCGGCTTCCTTCGCCGCCAGTTGGTCGTTCAGCTTGGCCAGGTCGCCGAGCCGCTTGAGGGCCTTATCGACCTCCGTTTCCGCGTTGGTGAAATGCTCTTCCCGCTGGGCAGGCGTGTTGTGGGCGTCGGCGGCCTTGTCGAGGAAGTCGCCGCTGTTGGTCATTTCCTTGGCGGCCACGTCGCGGGCCAGGTCCGCCAGGTCCTTGAAGAACGGCGTCGCCTCGGCCGCGTCCGCCAGGTCGAGCAGGTCCTTTTCCGCGCCGGTGTTGTCCCGCTTGAGCTGCTTGACGTCGTCGCTCTGCGACTTCGTCAAGACCGCCCGGTCGCGCGATTCGCTCTTGGCCTTGTAGACGCCGCGGCCTTCGGCTTTCAGTTCCTCCTTGATCTTCTCCAGCCGGCTGCTGATGTCGTCGTGCCAGACGGCGATTTCCAGCGCGCTGGGAACGTGCAAGACCAGCGGCTCGGTCGGATAATAGACGACGTGCGGGCCGCCGAATTCCTTGGGCAGGTTGTCCGTGACGCGGAGGCGATACTCCAGCACATCGCCCGGTTTGACCTTGCCCGCCAGGCTGAACAGGGCCTGACCCGACGCCTGCGGACTGTTGTAACCGTTGGAGGCGATCGGCTCGGCGACCCAGTCGGCGGCATGGTTGACGCGATATTCAACCGCGGCCTGGGCCACCGCCACGTCGTCGCGCGCCGTGAAATCCACCGGAAAGCGGTCGAATGGCAAAACCTCCTTGCGCTCGCTCATGAGTCGGCCTGCCGCCGCGAGCGATCCCTGTCCCAGCATCGACTCCGATGCGCCAATTGCGCTCGCAGCCTGGGCCAGCGCTCGCCGCTCATCCAGACCGGCGAACTTGGCAACCTGCGGCGCTTGATCCACGGTGACAGTGAGGCTGGCGCCCGCATAAGCCGTCTCAATCCCGCGGTCGCCGACAAGAACGACCTGGTATTTGCTCTTACCCGGATCGTCGGCCTTCAGCACGACCGAACCGCTCATGCGATCGGGGCTGAGCGTCATCGGCAGCCAATCCAGGTAGGCCGTCTTCGCCGGCCGGTTGAATGTGGCGTTGAACCGCATCGTGCCGTTTTGCAGGACGGCCGCTTCGACCATTCCCTGCGCGACCCCTTGCTCCACCGTGTCCTCGGCGTAAGTCGGCGGCTTGGTCGTGATCTCATTGCCCGCCAGCTCGACCGGCGGAATCACGTCAATGGCGTAAGCGGGGCTGGAATCGGGTCCCGCCTCGACGCGGTATTTGAAGTCGGCGGTCGGCGTGATTACGGCGCTGCAAGCGCCGTCCTTGCCGATGGTCATCGGCGTGCGCGTTTCCTTGCCGTTGACCGCGACGACCAGCGTGCATTCAACCGGCAGGGAGACGTGGCGGCGCTGCGTCACATGAGCCGACAGCGTGAACGGCCGGCCGCGCGCGGCGAAATCCTGGCCAGGCTTGCCATCAATAACGTAGGTGGTCGGCGTGACCCACGGGTGGAAGAAGCGCTCGGCCAAGTCCATGTACTGCCCCGGCCACACGAAGGCGGGGCCGAACGTCACGATCAGGGCGCCGACGGCGGCGACGCCGATCAGCGCCGCGGCGCCGGTCGAAACGACGGGGACGAAATCCAATCGGCTGACCCGGATTTCGGTGTCGCGCATCAGGCGCTCGATCAGCTGCGGGGCGCCGTGGAACTCGTCGCCGGCGCCGGCCAGCTCGACGGAGGTGGTGAGCCGTTCGGCCAATTCCGGATATTGTTCCTCGACGAGGGCGGCGATGGCGGCGGCGTCGATGCGGCGAGTCAGCGGCAGGAACAGCCCGAAGAAGAACACGAAGAAACCGACGGACCCCCAGGCGGCCAGGACGCCGATGCGCACGGCATTCGGCAAGTCAAAGGAGAACGCCTGGACAAGCACCACGTCGGCCAGCAGGGCGACGCCGAAGCCAAGCGCCATAATCAGCGTCAGGAGACCCAGCCCCCGCAGCAAGCGCAGCAGTCGGACGCGCTGGGCGACTTCACCGATGCGGTTGCGGAGGTCGGAAGGCAGGGCAGCGACGGTGGCCATGAACGTGTTCCCCCCAAGTGTGCGCTGAGCGCCGGTGCAAGGCCGGCCCCTGGTGAGATAGACGGACGAAGCCGTCGAATCGAACCGGTCGAGGACCCGACGCCGCGGCGGCGCGCGGGTGATGGCGGAGAGCGTCCGGCGGGCGGACGGTGGGCCGACAATGATTGTAAGCCACGAATGCGCGGGGGAGCAAGGAAGAATTGGACGCCAGACGCGGAATCTTGCGAACCGCGAGACGCGCGGAAAAGTCGGAAAGAGGGCATTCTTTTCCTCTGTTTCCGTGTATTCTGTGTATTCCGTGGTTTTGAATGATTGCAGGTAACATGCACATGCGCAGCGCCGACCAGGTCCGCCAGGAATTCCTCGACTTCTTCGCCAAAAAGCACGGCCACACGGTCGTCCCGTCCAGCCCCGTGGTCCCGCGCGACGATCCGACGCTGCTGTTCACCAACGCCGGCATGAACCAGTTCAAGGACGTCTTCCTCGGCACGGGCAGCCGGCCGTACAAGCGCGCGGTCGATACGCAGAAGTGCATCCGGGCCGGCGGCAAGCACAACGACCTCGACGACGTGGGCAAGGACACGTATCACCACACGTTCTTCGAGATGCTCGGCAACTGGTCGTTCGGCGACTACTTCAAGAAGGAGGCGATCCGCTGGGCGTGGGAGCTGCTTACCGGCGTCTGGGGAATGGACAAAAGCCGGCTGCACGCGACCGTCTTCGAAGGCGATCCGGAACAGGGTCTGGCGCCCGACGACGAGGCGGCGGCGCTGTGGCGGTCGGAGACGGACATCGACCCCTCGCACATCCACAAGGGCAACAAAAAGGATAATTTTTGGGAAATGGGCGACACCGGTCCGTGCGGCCCGTGCAGCGAAATCCACATCGACCGCACGCCGGATAAAAGCGGCGGCAAGCTGGTCAACAAGGGCACGCCGGATGTGATCGAGATATGGAACCTCGTTTTCATCCAGTTCAACCGCGGCGCCGACGGCAAGCTGACGCCGCTGCCGGCCAAGCACGTGGACACCGGCATGGGCTTCGAGCGCGTCACGGCGGTGTTGCAGGGCAAGGCGAGCAATTACGACACCGACGTGTTCACGCCGATCTTCGCGGCGATTCAGAAGGTCACGGGCGCCCCGGTGTACACCGGGAAGCTCGACGACCTCAAGGACACGGCATACCGCGTCATCGCGGACCACATCCGCGCGCTCACGTTTGCACTGACCGACGGGGCCGCGCCGAGCAACGTCGGGCGCGGCTACGTCGTGCGGAGCATCCTGCGCCGCGCCGAGCGCTACGGCCGGATGTATTTCTCTACGATGCAGCCGTTCCTACACCAACTCGTGCCGGCGGTGGTGGACGTGATGGGCCGCGCCTTCCCTGAATTGGAGGCGAGGTTCGGCGACGTCGCGCGCGTGATCCTCGACGAGGAGAAGTCGTTCATCCGCACGCTCGATCGCGGTATCATGCTGTTTCAGGACGTGGCGGCGAAGACGCGCAAGGCGGGCGGCACGGTCGTCAGCGGTGACGACACGTTCGAGCTGCACACCACCTACGGCTTTTTCCCCGACATCACGCGCCAAATGGCAGCGGAAGTCGGCCTGACCGTCGATGAGGAAGGGTATCAGCGGCGGATGAAGGAGTTTCAGGAGCAGTCCGGCAAGGACCGCAAGAAGCTCGTCATCACGGCCGTGCAGGGCGAGTTGCCGAAAACGGGTGACTCGCCCAAGTATGACGGCCCTTCCGCGAGGGGAAAGGTCGTCGGTTGGGTGCGCGACTACGCCGTGGTGAAGTCCGGCCGTCTGGAGGAGGGCGACGAGGCGGCCTTGCTGCTGGACCGCACCAACTTTTACGCCGAGCAGGGCGGCCAGGTCGGCGACCAGGGGACCATCGCCACGCCGACCGGCCGCTTTGAGGTCGAGGATACGCAGAAGCTCGGCGACGCCGTGCTGCACATCGGCCGCGTCGCCGAGGGACACGTCGAGCCGGACCAATCGGCCGTGCTGGAAGTCGGCGGCGCCCGGCCGCACACCATGCGCAACCACACCGCGACGCATCTCCTCAACTGGGCGCTGCGTGACGTTCTTGGCGCTGAAATCCACCAAAAGGGATCGCTGGTTGATGCGGAGAAGACGCGCTTCGACTTTACCCATGACAAGCCGCTGTCGGTTGAGGAGATCGCCGAGATCGAGCAGCTGGTCAATGAGAAGATTTACAGCGACCTGCCGGTGAAGCCGGTGACGATGCCGCTGGCCGAGGCGAAGCAGATCCCCGGCGTGCGGGCCGTTTTCGGCGAGAAGTATCCCGACCCGGTGCGCGTCCTGCTCATCGGCGCCGAGAAACCCGAAGACGCCACGCTAGACACGTCCGTCGAGTTCTGCGGCGGCACGCACCTGCAACACACCGGCCAGGCGGGATTCTTCAAAATCATCAGCCAGGAAGGCGTCGGCAAGGGCGTCCGCCGCGTCACTGCGGTGACGGGCCGCGAAGCCGTGGCCGTGGTGCAGCGGCAGGCGGCGCTGCTGGATGATCTGAGCAGCCGGCTCAACTGCAAGCCGGACGAAATCGCCGGCCGCGTGGCCGCCCTTCAAGAAGAGATCAAAAAACTCCAGAATCAGCTCAAGAAGGGCACGGCCGGCGACCTGGCCGGCGCCGCGGACAAGCTGCTGGCGGCTGCGACGGAGGCGAATGGAGCGAAAATCATCGTCGGCGAGATGCCGGCGGCGCCGGCGGAGCAGATGGGCCAGCAGCTAGACCGGCTGCGCCAGAAAGCCGGCAGCGCCGTGGTGGTGATCGGCTGGACCGAGGACGGCAAGGTCAGTCTGATGGCCGCCGCCACCGAGGATTTGGTGAAGAAGGGCGCCGACGCCGGCAAGCTGGTGGGCGCCGCGGCCGCGGTGGTCGGCGGCAAGGGCGGCGGCCGAAAGGACATGGCCCGCGCCGGCGGCAAGGACCCGTCGAAGCTGGCCGAGGCGCTCCAGACGGCCCGCCGCCTCGCCGCCGAGCAGATCGGGGCGTAGGGCGCCCTACCAACGGGGGCCGTCTCCGGCTATGTTACAGGGAGCAGTGCACGCGGTTCGTGCGCCCGTAGCTCAGGGGATAGAGCATCGGTTTCCTAATGCAATTGGGCGCCGCGAGGGGAAACCGCGCGGTGGATGTGACCTGATCAGGAAAACCTAAAGCTGCAACAGTCCGTGATCGAACTCCCAGTGGCAATTCGGGCACAACCCGACGAGGTTATCCAGGGAGTTTACGACCGAGATCGGCGTGTCCAAAAGGTAAGCCGTCAGAGGTTGTTTGTGACACACCTCGATGTGTTTGTCGTACCCGCAGCGGACGCACCGATAGGCAAGCGCCGAGAGGTAGTGGCGACGAGCGTCCTGCCTCAAACGCGCGTGTCGGCAGGCCGGATGATCGGATTCATCCGCCACGGCACGGATCGGTTGAGATCGGTCCAGCGGTCGGTTCGGTCGGTGTTCGGGGCAGTACTTGTGCCGCCGCGGCACGGGCCGCTCACACACCGAGCAACTCCCGCTGAGTCTGCGTTTCGGGACCAGGACGTTGTTCTGCCGGGCCGCGCAGGAGCGGGAACAGAACTTCGGATTTCGGGTCATCCCGCCGCAGACCGGACATGCAGTCATGGCAATCCTGAGCGAGCGCGGTTCGGATGCGGTTGCGGCCATTGGGCCTCCTGCCGGTTCGGTTCGTCGCTTGTGCAGAGACTGTACGGTCACCGCCTAAACCAGGACGGCATGGCGAAGATACAGTCCAGACCACGAACGCTCAAGGGCGGCGAGGAAACTCGTCGTGGAATTGAAACCGAGGGTCGCAGGTTCGAATCCTGCCGGGCGTAGTGAAAATCGCCGACAGTGACATAGGATGGCGTACAAGCCGGGCCGCGGCGCGGCCCGGCGGACGGCGTGTTCGTGCGCCTGTGAAGAGCATTCGAGGGCTTGTTGCGATGGACCAATGTTTTTGGCATGGGCCGCGTTTGGGCCTGATTCTCCTCCTGACCGCATCGCTTGCCAACAGCGCGGCGACGGCGGCCGACAACCCGTATGTTCCCTTTGAAGGAGAAAAAAGCTCCTGGCACGACGGTTTCGACCGCTTCGACTATGTCATGGACGACGAGACCCTGGACGTTCAACCCTTCAAGCGCGGCGAGAACGAAAAGTTCGGAATCGGCGATCCACCGCAAGGAAAGCATCGCTGCGTCGTCGTCGTCCCCAAGCAACCTGCGGCGGGCAACCCCTGGTCCTGGCGCGGCTGCTACTGGGACCATCAGCCGCAGACCGAGGTGGAGCTGCTCAAGCGCGGCTTTCATGTCGCCTACATTTCGGCCAACGCGACTCTCAAACCGGGCAAGCAGTGGGACGCCTGGTACGCTTTCCTCACGGAGAAGCACGGGCTGTCCAAGAAGCCGGCCTTCGTCGGCATGAGCCGCGGCGGCGAATACGCCTACGCCTGGGCCACGGCCAACCCCAGCAAAGTGTCGTGCATCTACGCCGACAATCCGGGCGTCAACCCGGACGTGCTGAAAAAGCTGGGCGATCTGGCCGCGGCCGACGTGCCCGTCCTGCATGTCTGCGGCAGCATCGATCCGCTGCTGGGACGATCCTCAACGACGATTGAGACCATTTATCGCCAGCTCGGCGGGCGGATTTCGGTGATGATTAAGGAAGGCGCCGGACATCATCCGCACAGCCTCCGTGACCCTAAGCCGATCGCGGATTTCATTTGCCAGAGCATTCAGCCGGCCGACGACGCCCCGCCGTCCTTCGTGGGCGCCAAATTCACCAAAACGCCTTTTTATACCCTGGAAAACTCTTATCGCTTCTTCCCCAGCGAGGGGAACTACATCACCTGTCGCGGGCCGTGGTTCACGGAGTGCTGCGACCGCTATTCGTTCCAATTAAGCGGCGTGGAGGGGGCGGTCAACGTCATCGTTCCGAAGAAGGCTGCTCCGGATAAGCCCTGGGTCTTCCGTGCCGATTACGTCAGCCCCGAATCGGTGGTCGATCTGGCGCTGCTGGCCGACGGCTATCACATCGTGACCGGCCCCGTGCCCTACAACGCCGACGGTCCGTCCTTGCAGAGCTGGAACGCGGTCTACAAACTGCTGACCGACGCGGGTTTCTCCAAGAAACCTGTGCTGGAAGGGGCCGGCGGCGCGGCCGGAGAGGCTTACGCCTGGGCCGTCGCCAATCCAGACAAAGTCGCTTGCGTCTACGGCGAAAACCCCATCCTCCACTGCACGATGACGAAGGCGCAGCCGCTCGACAACCTGGCCGCCTTGGCCAAGGCCGGCGTGCCGCTGCTGCACGTCTGCGGCGCCCTGGATCCGATGCTCAACGACCAAACGCGCCTGGCGGAGAAACGGTACAAGGAGCTGGGCGGGTCGATGACGGTGATTGTGCAGGACGGCGTAGGCCATTACCCGACGGCGCCGAAAGATCCGAAGCCGGTCGTTGACTTCATCGTCGGCCGCCGAGAATCGAAGGCGACTCCGCCTGAAGGCTCCCAGGTCGGAGTGGGCCAGTACTGGAAGGTCGATTGTCCCGCATCCACCGTGGAAGGGGAATTGCAGGTCGCCGTCACGTACACCCTTTGGATTCCCGACGGGGTGAAGGACCTGCGCGGCGTGATAGTGCATCAGCACGGCGCGGGGACGACGGCTTCCATCGAAGGGGGAACCGCCGCTTACGACTTGCACTGGCAAGCCCTGGCCAAGAAATGGCATTGCGCCCTGCTGGGCCCCAGCTATCACGTCCGACACGAAAAGAACGACCTTTCCCCCGGCGGGTCGGAACTGTGGTTCGATCCGCGCCGCGGCTCGGAAAAGGCCTTCCTCAAGGCGCTCGGCGACCTGGGGGCCAACTCCGGCCATCCCGAGCTGGAGAACGTGCCGTGGGTCCTGTGGGGGCATTCGGGGGGCGGCATCTGGGCCGACGTGATGAGCACGATGCACCCCGACCGCGTCGTCGCCATGTGGCTGCGTTCCGGTTCGGCGGCGATCTATCGCACGCACCCGGAATTCGTTCAACCCCAGGTCCCTGCGGCTTGCTATGCCATTCCCATCATGGTCAACCCGGGCGTGAAGGAGGAGAAAACCTTCCCACAAAACGCGAAAGGGCTGGAAAAAGGTCCCTGGTGGGGCAATTTAGCGACCTTCCGTGAATACCGGGAGCATGGGGCCTTGATCGGCTTTGCGCCCGACCCGCGCACCGGCCACGAGTGCGGCGACTCGCGCTACCTGGCCATCCCCTACCTCGACGCGTGCATGGCTTCGCGTTTGCCGGAGAAGGGGAGCAAGGATCAGACGCTCAAGCCGATGGATGCGAGCCAGGCCTGGCTTGCCCCCTTGTTCGGCGACGCGGCCGTGCCGGCGTCCGAGTACCGCGGCGATCCGAAGGAGGCGGTGTGGCTGCCGAACGAGGCCGTGGCCAGGGCCTGGATGGAGTACGTCAAGACGGGAGCGGTCGGCGACGCCACGCCGCCGCCCGCACCGTTCCATGTCAAGGCGTCTTACCAGGGACCACAGGGGGTGGAAATTACGTGGAATGCCGAGGCCGATTTCGAGAGCGGGATCGGCGGCTTCGTGGTGCTGCGCGACGGTGAGGAATTGGCAAAAGTTCCGGAGAAACCGGTGGGAATGTTCGGCCGCGCGTTGTTTCAGCGTATGACCTATCACGACACGCCGTCGCAGCCGCTCGCGCAAATGCGCTACCTGGATATGACCGCGGGAACCGGCGAGAAGCACGCCTACAGCGTGGTCGCGATTAACAGCGTGGGGTTGAAGTCGGGGCCGTCCCCGGCTTTTATCCTGGAGAAAAAGTAGCCGATAAATAACCGGCGTCTGCGATTCGGCTGTGGGATAGGATTCCAATCCTGTCCGCCTTGCCGGACAGGATTGGAATCCTATCCCACAGCCGTAACGGGAGGAAATCGGCCATGGGCAATTGGCGCGGTGGACTTCTCACCCTCCTTGGGGCGGCCCTGTTCCTGGCAGGGCTCGTGGGCACGAACGCACAAAGTCCGGCGGACGGGCCGGAAAAGCTGACGCGCGAGCAGGTCATCGACCAGACGATGAAGCCGTTCCAGGGGACCAGCGAGAAGGGCGTGGACCCTACGACGCTGAAAGGCAAGGTGATGTGCGGCTACCAGGGCTGGCACGCCGCGGAAGGGGACGGTTGCGGCCGCGGCTGGTATCACTGGACGGGGCGGCGCGGCTTCAAGCCGGGCAGCACTAACGTCGATCTCTGGCCTGACGTCAGCGAATTGGATGCGGACGAGCGGTACGCCACCCCGTTCAAGACCGCCGACGGCAAGGCCGCCGAAGTCTACAGCGACTTCAACGACAAGACCGTGCTGCGGCATTTCCAGTGGATGAAGGACTACGGCATCGACGGCGTCTTCGTGC
>DATKHW010000156.1:0-7893 GCA_035546275.1 Gemmataceae bacterium | reverse complement strand
GCCCCCTCACCCTACCCTCTCCCCCATCCGATGGGGGAGAGGGTAGGGTGAGGGGGCGGGTCGGCGTCGTATACTCCACCTGCAAATCCTCAATCTCGATCGCCGGCGCGCCCGGCGTCAGCCGGATCAGCCCCGCGCCCTTGGCCGTAAAGGACGGGTCCACCGGCTCGGCCAGCATTTCCAGCAGATCGGCGACGCGCAGGCTGGCTTCGTGCCCCTCGTCCAGCACGCGGTGAATCTCGGCCAGCGGCGCCATGACGTTCAAATAGAGGATGGAAAAAGTCAGCACATCCCCGAACGTGACCTGGCCGTTGACCGCCAGGAAGATGGCCCCAGCCAGCACGACGATGTGGAAGAAGCCCTCGTTGAGGGCCTTGGCGCAGCCGAAAAGGGCCATCTGAAAGTGATGGCGGATTTCCTTGATCCGCCGCCGCTCGGTGGCCCGCGCCAAGCGCCGAGTCTCCAGGTAATGGGTGTGGGCGGCTCGCACGTATTCGATCCCGCCCAGCTGTTCGACGACCGCCCCGTCGATCTCCTCGCAGGCCCGCATAAGGCCCAGCCGCACGCCCTTCTGGGATTGAAGCTGGCGCACGGTCACCAAGACGGCCGCGGGAATCACGCCGATCATCGCCAGCCCGAGCCACGGCTGCTTGAGAATGGCCGCGACCAGCGCGAGGGCGCCGGTGAAAAGGGCCGGGAAGAAGTCGAGGAAGCCGATGCGCAGGAAGCGGACGAATCCGTCCACGCTGCGGAAAATGCGGCCGTGCAGCGTGCCGATCTTTTCCTTGGACAGCGCACCTAGATCGACCTTCAGCATGTGGGAGGCAAGCCGGACGCTCATCACGCGGTTGACACGGGTGCAGGTGTTTTCGACGAGATAGCGGCGCAGGACGTTCAGCCCCTCGCGCATCACGTAGGCGCCGGCGATCAGGCCGAGAACGCCGAGAGCGACGCCATACAGGGCGGCATGGCCATACCCTTGCTGCAGCCCGTTTTGCACGCCATCGACGAGCCGACCGAGCAAGAGCGGGATGGCCGTATTGCAGAGGCCGACGCCAAACGTGACGACGCTGGCCGCGCCTAACGCCCACTTGTGATGGGCCGGCGTCAGGCGCCAGACCTGACGGCCGCGAAAAAGGATGCGGCGGACCTCCGCGCCAATGCTCGATTTGGGACCGTGCCCGTTCATGCCCTTCTCCTGTCCTTATTGCGGCAAGATTTACGAGTCCTGCCGCAATTCGCACCGCATCCACAGCGGAGGCCGTGCAGCTTCCATACCTTTAGGCGAAGGAGAGAGCATCCGGCTTGAGATCGGACGACAGCTTCCGAGATGTGTCACCCGCGCCGCTTATGGTCGGGTGCGGCGTTGCGCGACGGGATCCATCCGGCCGACGGGCGGCGGCGTGCTGTGCAGCAGAATCGCCAGACGGCTGTCCACCATTTGCGCAGGCGTCATGCAGGCCCGCACGTCGGCGACAAGCGTTTCTTCCGTTGCTGCGATCGAAACCAGCGTCCCCGGCTCGTCGGGCGCGGGGGAGGGGAGCATGCGAGAATCCATGACGGCAATCTCCTGGGTGCTTTGGGCGAACAGAGTGACGACGCAATCCCGGCGCCAAATCTCATCGGAGGACGATGTGGATTTCATGACGGCGCCCGTCGTCTTCCAAGGCGATCTCGCCGGAGGGCGCCGGCTGGCCGTCCACCATCATGCCCGCGGCCCCCGGTTGGGGCATGGTCTCCTGACCATGCCCCAACTTGCCGTTGACCACGGCGATTTGATAAGTCGCTGATCGGTATTGTAAGGTAATCTGAAAGGACGGCCAGGCCTTTGGAATGGAGGGCGTCAGCGACAACCGGCCGCCCCGCAGTCGGAATCCCAGCATCGACTCCAGCGCCGCCCGATACAGCCAGGCGGCCGAGCCGGTGTACCAGGTCCAGCCGCCGCGGCCGGCGTGCGGCGGTTCGGCGTATACGTCGCCGGCCAGCACATACGGCTCCGTGCGATAGCGCGCGACGCCTTCCGGTGAAGCGGCGTGTCGAACCGGGTTGATGAGGCCGAACAGCTCCGCCGCCTGATCGCCCTGTCCGAGAAGGGCGGCGGCTTGCACGACCCAGGCGGCGGCGTGTGTGTACTGGCCGCCGTTCTCGCGGACGCCGGGGACGTAGCCCTTGATATAGCCCGGTTGCAGCCGGCCGTCGTCGAACGGCGGCGTAAACAGAAGGACAAGCCCCGGATCGCGCCGCACCAGCCGTTCTTGCAGCGAAGCCATGGCGCGGGCGGCCCGTTCCGGTTCGGCGGCGCCGGACAGGACGGCCCACGTTTGGACGATGGAATCGATCTGGCATTCATCGTTTTGTGCGGAGCCGAGCGGCGTTCCGTCGTCGAAATAAGCCCGGAGATACCACGCGCCGTCCCAGCCGTGCTGCTCGACGGCCTGGCGCAGCTGTTCGGCCTCCTGCCGGCACGACGCGGCCCATGCGGCGTCGCTGCGGGACTCCGCCAGCTCCGCGAAAGACCGCAGACAGTAGGTCAGGAACCAGGCGTCCCAGACGCTTTCTCCCTTGCCGCCGACGCCAATGCGATTCATGCCGTCGTTCCAGTCTCCGCCGCCCATGAGGGGCAAGCCGTGAGCGCCTTTGCGCAGGCCATTGCGCAAGGCCCGGACGCAGTGGTCGTAGAGCGATCCGCTCTCATCGGCCCGTGCCGGCGAACTGTACTCCTCCTGCTCGCCTGGTTGCAATTTCGGCGCTCGCAGGTAGCCGATGTTCTCGTCCAGGACCGCCGCGTCGCCGGTGACGCGGACGTAATGACAGACGGTGAACGGCAGCCAGAGAAAATCGTCGGAGAAGCGCGTGCGGACGCCCTGCCCGGTCGACGGGTGCCACCAGTGCTGCACGTCGCCTTCGAGGAATTGCCGCGCGGCCGCCCGCAGCAACTGTGCCCGCGCTTCCTCGGGCGCCGCGTAGACCAACGCCGTCACGTCCTGCAGCTGATCGCGGAAGCCATAGGCGCCGCTTGACTGATAAAACGCGGTCCGGCCCCAAACGCGGCAGCTCAGCACCTGATACAGCAGCCAGCGGTTGACCAGCAGGTCGAGCGCCGGGTCGGGCGTTTGCACCTGCACCGCGCCGAGCATCTTGTCCCAGCGGGCCTTCACGTCGGCCAATACTTTTCGCGCCGCCTCGCCGTCGCCGTACTTGCGGACCAGATTGCGGACGGCTTCGGGACCAGGAGCGCCGCCGAGCAGGAAGACGACCTCGCGCTCCTCGCCGGCGTTGAGGTTGATGACTGTTTGAATCGCGGCGCAGGGGTCCAGGCCGCCTCCGGTTCGTCCCGACATGCCGACGCGCGCCAGGGCGGCGGGGTTCTCTACGGCGCCGTTGCGGCCGAGGAACTCCGTGCGGTCGCCGGCGACGGACTGCGGCCTTGCGGTGTAGGCGAACGCCGTCTGCTGTCGGAAATCCGGCTGAAAGGCGTTGCGAGCCAGCAAGGCGCCGGTCTCCGGCTCGACTTCGGTGCAGACGGACAATGGCGCCTGATCGCGCGTCGTCCCGAGGACCCATTCCGCGTAAAGAACGGCCGACAGCCGCCGCGGTCCGCCGCCCGTGTTCCGCAGCCGCAAGATCATCAGCTGGACCGGATCGTCGGGGGCGACCAGGACCGTCAGCTCCTGGGCGAGTCCGTGGCTGTTTCGGGTGAACGACGTATAGCCCTGGCCGTGGCGGACCACGGTCGGCGCCGAAGCGCCGGCTGGTCTTGGGGTCGGCGTCCAGAACTCGCCGGTCGCTTCGTCGCGCAGATAAACGACCTGGCCTGGCGGATCGGAAACCGGGTCGTTGTTCCACGGCGTCAGGCGATGCAGCTGGCTGTTGCCCGACCAGGCGCAGCCCAGGCCGCTTTCCGAAACCAGACAGCCGAACGATGCGTTGGCGATCACGTTGACCCACGGCACCGGCGGCAGACCATCCGGCCCGCGGACGCCGATGACGTACTCTCGGCCGTCCGGCGTGAAGCCGCCGAGACCGTTGAAGAATAGCAGGCCGGGCGGGACCTGGAGGGCGGCCGCGACCCTCTCCGGGCGGCCGGCTTTGCGCTTTTTCACGGGCAGGGGTTCGGGAAGCGTGACGGCCGGCTCGACCCGCGCGGCCTGCGCCGCCAGCGTGCCGCGGTGGCCGGCCAATTCGACGCGCGCCGACGCCCGCAGCAGCGTCCGGTCCTCCGGCGTCAGATGGTCCGCCTTGAGCAGGAAGACGCCGCCGGGCTTGCCGAGCAGGTCGCGGCTGTCGCTGGTGCGCAGCGCCTCGGACAGCTGCTGGTGCAGTCCCTCGAAATAGCTGCTGGGCCGCTCGTTAAGCAAGACTAAGTCCACTTCCAGGCTCTTTAAACGCCAGTAGGCATGGGCCGCCAGGACCCGGCGAATGAGCGGAATCTCTTCCGGCTCGGCGACGGTCACGAGCAGAATGGGCCGATCACCCGAGACGCCGAAGCGCCACAGCGCGGGCTGCCCTTCGGCGTTGGCGGCGAGCACGGCGCTGGGGGCGCGCAGGGCAGGGCCGGCGTAGATGAGATGCGCGGCCAGGCGCTGATACAGATGGGCCTCCTCGGTGGAAAGCCGCAGATGGCGCAATTCCACCTGGCAATGGGCCCAGGCCAGATCGAAGGCGCGCACCACCGCCTGATAGTCGCGGTAGTGATCGGCCAGGATCAGCGCCTCCTCGCGGTTTTTGGCCGCCGCCGTCGTGAAGGCGACTGACGCCGACGAGCCGGGAGCCACGTGGATGCGCAGCCGCAAGCTGAAAATGGGATCGAGTACAGGGCCGACCGTTCCTGTTAGGTTCGCCCCCGGCGCCAGGGCGCGCGGCGAGGCGGGGATGCGGCCGCGCCCCAAAAAGCGCTCGCGGTCGGTTTCGTACTGAATCTCGCCGACGATCGGCCCGTCCACGGCCGCGACATGAACGCCCCAGACGGGCGATTGCTCGGGAGCGCGCGGCCGGCGCCGGCAGAAGAGGGCCTGGTGCGTCGGCAGCCACTCGGTTTCCAGGAACAGCTTGCCGAAGGCCGGGTGAGCCAGGTCGGCGCCGTGCGGCGCCAGCACCACCTCGGCGTAGCTGGTCAGCTCCAGCTCGTGGGCCTTGGAATCGTGGTTCGTGATCGTGACGCGGCGGACCTCGGCGGCGTCCTGCGGCGAGACGGCGATTTCCAGACTGGTGGCGATCGACCCGTCCCCGCGGCGATACTCCGCCTTGTCGGCGGAGTAGAGCACTTCGTAATAGTCCGTAAGCCGGCCGACGGGATGGTGGGTCGCGGACCAGAGCAATCCGCTAGTCAGGTCGCGTATATAGCAGAATTGGCCGCATGCATCGCGGGTGAAGTCCTCGCGCCAGCGGGTCACGTCCAGGTCGCCGCAGCGGCTCCAACCGCCGCCGGCGTTGGTGGTCATGACGGCGTAGCGGCCGTTCGAAAGCAGGTGCGTCCGCGGCCCCGGAGTGAAGGGCGTGGTCAGGCGGCGGCGGACGGCGCCCGACTCTTCCTGGCGGGCCGGTCGGAGCGGCGCCTCGACCTCCGGCGGCTGCACATTGGGGGCGGCGTGCGGCACGCGCTCCTGCAGCAGCAGCTCGGCGGAGCGCACCATCGGCTCGGCGTGGAAGCGGCGCGGCATCGGCTCGCCCAGCAAGCAGTTGGCCAATGCGATCAGGCTCATGCCCTGGTGATGGGCCATGAAACATCGCACCACCAGCGAGCGCTTTCCTTCCGGCAAACGGTCGCGCGTAAAGTCCACCGCCTCATAGCATCCGTAAAGTCCGTCGGCCCCTTCGGCGGCGAGGCGGCTGAAGTTGGACGCCGCCGCGCGCGGCTGGACGGGCGCGGCCAAGGCCGTTGCGTAGGGGGCGATGACCAGGTCCTGGCCCAGCCCGCGCTTCAGACCCAGGCCCGGCACGCCGAAGGCCTGGTACTGATAGTCCATGTTGGCGTACTGGCTGCTGTAGGCGGACTCGGAGATTCCCCACGGAACGCCGCGCCGTCGGCCGTAGCGCCTCTGCATGTCCAGGGCGGCCTCGTCGCTCTCGGTCAGCAGCGTGCCGGGATAGCTGCGCATGAGCAGAGGCGGCATCAGGTACTCGAACATGGTGCCGCCCCAGGACAGCAGACAGGGTCGGCCGTCGAGCCGCGTCGTCGCGCGCCCGAGCTGAAACCAGTGCCGCCGCGGTACGTCGTCGCGGGCCACAGCCAGGAAGCTCGCCAGCCGCGCCTCCGAAGCCAGCAGGTCGTAACAGGCCGGGTCCAGGCGCTCCTGCGGCACACGGAAGCCGATCGAAAACAGGCGGCGATCCGGCAGGTAAAGGAAGCGCAGGTCCATGGCTCGCACGAGATCTTCGGCGCGGCCAGCCAACTCGCGGCAGCGCCGGAGCAACTCCGCGCCCACTCCCCGACTAGGCGCATCGTCTGCCCCGTCAAAATCGATGAGACGAGGAACTTGCTTCCAGGGCCGCGAAACCGCCGCTTCCGCGGGAGCGACCCGCAGCGCCAGCCGTTCCATTTCCGCGCGGACGGCTCGGACCTGCTGTGTGAGCTGCTCCACCCAGGCCGCCAGGCTTCCCGGCCGACTCTCCGCCTCGCGGGCAAGGTCGCCCAGGCAGCGGACCCCCGCCGTCAGCGATTCCGTCTGCTGATCCAGCCGATCGAGCCAGGCGTTCCATCCGGGCAGATCGCCTGGCGCCGTATCGAGCTGCAGAGAAATATCGTTTATGGTAGTTTCCAGCTCGTCATGGCAACGGGCGGCTTCCGCCGCGCTCGGTCGGCCCAGTTCGCGAAGCGTTTCGGCGACCAGGCTGAGCGTATCCGCCAGTCCCGCCGCCAGCGCTGGCTCAAGAACTGGCTCGTGGATCTTTTCCTGCAGGCCCTGCTTGACGACGACCAGGCACGCCATCAGGTTGCCGCTGTCCACGGTTGAGACGTAGGCCGGCGCCAGCGGTTTGAGGGCGACGGTGTCGTACCAGTTGAGGAAATGGCCGCGGTAGCGCTCCAGCTTTTCCAGGGTCTTGAAGGTCCGTTCGAGGCGGTCCACCAAGTCGCTGAGGCCGATGTAGCCGAAGTCGTGCGCCGCCAGCGTGGAGACGAGACAAAGGCCGATGTTGGTTGGCGACGTGCGGTGGGCTGTGGCGCCGTGCGGCTCTTCCTGGTGATTGTCGGGCGGCAGCCAGTGGTCCTCGTCGCCGACGAACGTCTCGAAAAAGCCCCAGGTCTTGCGGGCGATCCGGCGCAGCTGGCGCCGTTCCTTCACGGTCAGAGGCGTGGCCGCGACTCTCGGCGTCTGGCTGACCCAGTACGCCACGAATGGCGAGCCGAACCAGGGGATGAGGAAGATCCATGCAGCCGTCAACGCCGCCGGATGGACTGCGGCCAGCAGCACCACGACGCCGGCGGTCAGCACCGGCGCCAGACCCATCGTCCGGAGGAAATCCTGCACGCCGACGCCCAGGCGCCGTTCGGTGCAGGCCGAGGTCTCCCATTCCAGCAATCGTCGCCGCGTGACGAACAGCCGAACCAGCGTGCGCACGACGGCGTCGAAGGACAAACAGGCCTCATAAAGGAGAAAGCAAAAAGATAGCCCCGTTTGAGCCAGCGTCGCCGGCAACGTCTCGCGCAGCTCCGCGATCGGCGCCGTGGACCCGGTCTGAATGGTATGATAAGCCGCTCCAAAAAGGAGCAGAAGCGCCGGCAAAGCCAGGACAAGGACGGCGAGGCCGAGCGGCCCGAACCCCAGTCCCGGCAGGAGGAGCCAACCCAGGAGCAGCCAGATCACGAGCACGGGCGCGATGAGGCTGCGCCGCAAATTGTCGAGGATCTTCCACCGCTCCAAGGCCGGCAACGGGTTCGGGCGTCGTTCGATC
>DATKHW010000155.1:0-5508 GCA_035546275.1 Gemmataceae bacterium | reverse complement strand
CGACGAAATCCGCCATATCGACTGGCGCGCCTACGGCAAGACCGATCGCTATTACATCAAGGAGTATGAAGAGGAGACGAATCTCAAGGCCCATCTCCTCGTGGACGCCAGCGGCAGCATGAGGTACAAGGGCAAGCACGGCGCCAAGTTCGAGCACGCCCAGTACATCGCCGCGTCGCTGGCCTATCTCATGCTCCATCAGCGCGACGCCGTCGGCCTGGCGACGCACGACACCAAGGTCCGCCAGCTCGTCCCGCCCAAGGCCAACGCCAAACACCTGCTGCGGCTCTTAAATGTGCTGGAACAGACTCAGCCCGGCGGCGAAACCGGTTTGGCGCCGCTGTGGCATCAGCTCGCCGGCCAGTTCAAGCGGCGCGGCCTTGTCGTGATCCTGTCCGACTGTTTCGAGGACATTCCGCCGCTGCTTCGGGCGCTGCGGCACTTCCGCCACAAGCGGCACGAGGTGCTGCTGTTCCATGTGCTGGCGCCGGAAGAGGTGGATTTCCCATTCAAGAAATGGACGCAGTTCCGCGACCTCGAAGTCTTCGGCAACAAGATGCTGGTCGATCCGCAGCAGCTGCGGCGCGAGTACCAGAAGAATTTCCAGACGTTTTGCAAAGACCTGCGCGACGCCTGCGGCAAGGCGCAGGTGGATTATCACCTGGTCCGCACGGATGAGCCGGTTGAGAAGGCGCTTGGCGTGTATTTGACCCGCCGGCAGCGGCAGAAATAGTCCTTTGTCCTTAGTCCTTTGTCCGTTGTCCGTTGTCAGCAAGGCAACGGACAACGGACAACGGACAAAGCACAAAGGACAAAGGACAGATGACATGTTTCTGCAACCCCTGATGCTGTTCGGCCTGGCGGCCCTCTCCATTCCGATCATCATCCATCTGCTCAACCGCCGCCGGTTTGAAGTCGTGGACTGGGGAGCAATGCGCTTCCTTCAGATGAGCAAGGTCACGCGCCGCCGCATCTTCATCGAAGAGTTGCTGCTCATGCTGCTGCGCATGGCGCTGTTGGCATTTCTAGTGTTCGCCGTGGCCCGCATGATATGGGGCGCCGATTGGCTGGCGTGGATGCAGCCGCACCGCAGCCGAGACGTGGTGCTGATCTTCGACGGCTCCGCCAGCATGAATTGCACCAACGACGGCGTGACGCCGCAGGACGCCGCCAAGGAGTGGGCGGCCGATTACATCAAGGGCCTGGCGCCGGGCGACGGCGCGGCGGTGCTGCAAGCCCGCCAGCAGGTGCTGCCGATCATTTCGGAGCCGAGCCAGGACCTGCGGCGCTACGTGGCGGAGTCGATCCGCGACATGCCGCGTCCCAGCGGCGGATGCGATCTGCCGCGCGCCGTCGAGGAGGCCCACAGAATCCTTGCCGGCAGCCGGGCCGGCGAGCGCGACATCATCGTGCTTACCGACGGCCAGGCGTTCGGCTGGTCCGACGACGCCACGGAGCAGCGCTGGAAGGACCTGGCCGATCAGACCAAGCATGAGAAGCCGTCGGGAAACCGCGCGGCGCCGGGGCTGTGGGTCGTCAACGTCGATCCGAAGCGCGAGCCGAATCCGCCCAACTGGTCGTTGGACCCGCTAAGCGTCGATTTTCCGGTCATCCCGGTCAACAGCGAGGTGACGTTCAAGACGTACATCCGCATGCACGGCTCGGCCAAGTATACGCCGCCGCCGGACGGCCTGGAACTCGACGTGGACGGCCAATTGGTGCGGAGGCTTCCGGCCCCGCCGGCGGCCGGCCTCGGCGAAAAGCAGGTGCAGATGACATTCACGCACCGTTTCTCCTCGCCTGGCACGCACCTCGTGACGCTGAGCGTCAAGCCCGACGAGAAGCAAGACGCGCTGCCGGACGACGACCGCACGGATTACGCCGTCGATGTGACGCCGCCTATGCCGATCCTCTATGTGGACGGAAATCCGGACTCGGCGCAACTGAAAAAGCTGACCCGGGAGCAGACGCTGCTGGGGGCCCTGGCGCTGGAGAAGGACACGACGCCGGCCCTCAAGGTGTCAGCCGTTTCCATAAGCGACTTCACAAAGGAAATGCTGACTGCGGGGAAGGAAGACGACCGGCCGCGGGTGCTGGTTTTGTGCAACGTCGCATCGCTAAACGACGACCAGCAGAAGGCCGTCGCGGCGTTCCTGGAGGGCGGCGGCGGCGTGCTGGCGACGCTCGGCGGGCGCGTGAGCAAGGACGAGTACAACAAGATGTATAGCGACGGCTTGGGCTGGCTGCCGGCCGCGCTAGTCGGCATCGAGGGCGACGAGGCCGAGAAGGATGAGGGCGCCAAGGCGCGCGTGGCCGTCGCCGACCTGCCGCATCCGATCATGGACCGCTACCGCACGCAGACTTCCGGGGGTCTGTCGGCGGCCTATTTCCCCAAGTGGTGGCAGGTCGATTTGTCGGGTCCGAACGCCCGCGGCGTATGCGCCGCGAATCTGAGCACCGACAAGAAGCCGGCGCCCTTCCCCTTCCTGGTGGAACGCCGGTTCGGCGCCGGGCGTGTGTTGCTCTGCACCGTGCCGCTCGACAGCTTGTGGGGCACGAACCTCCCCACGCTGCCCGATTTTGTGCCGCTGGTCCACGACCTGGTGTATTACTTGGCCGGCGCCCGCGCGTCCGAGTTCAACCTGCAGCCCGGCCAGCCGATCACCTACCGGCTGGCGAGCAGCAGCGCGGCGACCGGCTTCCGCCTCCAGCCGCCGTTCGGCCCAGAAAGGCCGCTGTCGCTTGGCCTGCCGACGCCCGACGCATTCGCCGCTCAGGAGACGCGCGAGCCTCGCCATGCCTTGGTCTGCGATGAGACGCGCGAGGTCGGCGTCTATCGACTCCGCACGCCGGACGGCGGCACGGATTATTACGTCGTCCAAGGCAGCGCCGGCGAATCCGACCTGAAAGCGGCCAACGATTCGGAGCGCGAAGACGTCGCCAAAATCGTCCCTATGCAGTATGAAAACGATCCCAAAAAGATCCTAGCCCCGCACAAGACGGCGGACCGGCCCGACGATTGGAGCATTGTGTTCCTGGTCGGCATGATCATCCTGCTTTGCGGCGAAGTGTGGATGACGCGCCGCATGGTCAAGAACCGTTCCTGATCCAAGAGGCTGGCCCATGCTGTCCATTCCGTTGCCGTGGCCGCTGGCAGGCTTGACTTTGCTGCTGACTCCGCGCTGGGGCGAGTTCGGCGCACCCGCTCAGATTGCGCTCCTGAGCCTTGCGGCCATTGTGCCGTTCGTGCTGATTTTTTTGCTTTACCTCTATGAAGTGAAAATCGCGCCCATTTTCCGGTCGCTTTTGCTGCTGTATCTGCGGCTGACGGCGCTGGCCGTACTCCTGTTTCTGGTCCTGCTCCAGCCGAAATTCGCCCAGACGCACACATTCGACGAGCCGGGCCGTGTGCTGGTGGCCGTGGACCGATCCGCTAGCATCGACATGCCGGACCCGCAGCGAAAGCCGATCGACAAGCTGCGCCTCGCCCGCGCTCTGGGGCTGAATCACAGTCCCGACGTGCTCTGCGACGACCAGCAGATCAAGCAGTGGATAGGCGATTATGAGAAAAAGGGATCGCCGCAATGGGTGCGGGACGACGAGACGGCTGGCGATCCGGCGAAGCGCATGCAGTTGCAGCAGACGCGGCAAGCGCAGCACGACCGACTGTGCCAGCTGGTGGATCAGGCGACGCGCACGCAGATCGCCGACGCCGTGCTGTCCGACGACGGTTTGCGGCGGCTATATTCCGCCCTAAACCTGACGCCGCCGACCGGCGCCAAAACGGGGCAAGGACCAAACCTGCTCGCCGGTCTTCGATCCCGCGAGGAGGTGGAGCTGATCGGCTTTGACTCCGCGTTGCGGAAAGCAGCCGCGGATCACCCCGAGATGCTGTTCGGTCCGGCCCCTTCCGCCGCGGCGGCCCACGCCACCGACTTAAACGTGCCTTTGGCGCGCGGGCTGGAGACAGCAGGCGTCGGTCAGGGGAAGCTGCTCGGCGTGATCGTGCTGACCGACGGGCGGCACAACGCCGGCGACTCGCCCCTCAAGAAGGCCGAGGAACTGGGCGACAAGAAAAAAATCCCTATTTACCCGGTCGCTCTTGGCTGCGATGAGGCGCCGGCGCAAACGGTGCTGACGGCGATGACGGCGCCCAACTCGGTTTATCGAGACGCCGAGGCCGCCGTGGACCTCAAGATTCGAGTAGCCGGCCTGCCCAAGCAAGAGGTGGAAGTTGAGCTATTTCTGGGGACCGGCCCGGACAAGAAACAGATCGACAAGCAAACCATCGAACACGACGGCGCCAGCCGCGAATATAAGGTGACTTTTCACCGCAAATTGGAGGAACTGGGCCCGCAGACGCTGACGGCGATGGTCCATCCCAAGGACCCAACCGTGAAGGTGCTGGACCCCGCGTCGGAGACGCGCTCGATCGTGGTCCAGGTGAACGGCGACCACGCGCGCGTCCTGCTGGTGGACGGCGAGGCTCGCTGGGAGTTTCACTATCTGCAAAGCGCGTTTCAGCGCGACAAAACCATCGAGACGGAAAGCGTGGTGTTCAACCAGCCGCGTTTGAACACGGCGCTGACCGACGACGCCCTGGAAAGCATCGGCAGTCCACGCGAGCACCTCCCCGAAGGTCCCGACGCCCTCTCCAAGTTTGACTGCATCGTTCTGGGCGACGTGTCGCCCGACCAGCTGCCGCCGGAGGACCGCAAGCGGCTGGAGCGCTTCGTCGGCGACCGCGGCGGTACGTTGGTGATCGTGGCCGGCAAACGCTGCATGCCCACCGCCTATCCGGACGTCGGCCCCGACGCCGCCGAGGCCGATCCGATCCGCAAGATGCTGCCGATCAAGAATCCGCGAGTCTTTGCGCCGGTGGACGGTTTCAAGCCGGCGCTGACGGCCGACGGCCGCGACACGAAATTCATGGACTTGGAGGATGACGCAGGCAAGAACCTGGTACGTTGGGACGCTTTGCCGCCGCATTACTGGGCGGTGGTCGGCGAAGCCAAGCCGGCGGCGGCGACGTTGGCCTACGCGCCCGACGGTCCGCCCGATCCCAACGACGCAACCGCGCAGGAACGACGGGACGCACTAATCGTCCGGCAGAGTTACGGACTCGGTAGAGTCCTTTATGTTGGGCTCGACAGCACATGGCGCTGGCGCAAAGGCGTCGGCGACCAGTATCACCACCGTTTCTGGGGTCAGGTGGCTCGCTGGGCCGCCGATAGGCCGCTGCAGACCGGCAATCGTTACCTTCGTTTCGGCTCCTCGGAGCCGCTGTACCGCAGCGGACAGGATGCGGAAGTAACCGTGCGCTTCAACGATGTCAAGGACGCGGAGAAGGCGGCGCCCGGCGCCCAGGCGGAAGTGCTGCGCCGCGGCGGCGACGGCGCCGCCGTGGCGGTCGTCGAGATGAAGCGTAAGCCGGCGCAGCCCGACGCGCTGGAGGCAAAAGTCCCCAATTTGCCGGACGGCGATTACGAAGTGCGCCTGAAGATGGAC
>DATKHW010000154.1:0-7828 GCA_035546275.1 Gemmataceae bacterium | reverse complement strand
GACGGGCAAGCGCGGAGGCCGCTTGCGGACGACCGTGTGAAGGAACGGAGAACCCTTTTTTGCGAGAATGATGACGACCGCGACCTTTGCCGACGCCGTCAACGTCGCACCTTACCGACCGCTCAGTTCCCTGGAATCCCGCATCCGCGGCCTCAGCGACCGCCTGGTCGAAGCGCAGCGGCCGCTCCGCATCCTCGACGCCGTCAAATGGGGCGACGAGGTGGAGCGCGCCTTCTTCGCCGCCGGCGCCCGCGAGCCGCCGCCGGTGACGCGCGAAACCTACGCCGTCCGCCCCCTCCCTTTCAACCCTGAATCCAAGCGCCGCGAGCTGCTCGACCTGGAGCGCGACGTGCGCCGGACGATCGGCGTCGATCACGCCGCCGGCCGGCTGCTGACGCGGATGTGCGCGGAGTACCGGACCGTAGTGGACCTGATCGCCTGCCGCGGCACGCCGGCGTTTAGCGATCTGTCTCGTCGTCTATACGGCGGCACGGCCGACCGCTTCCACGCCGGCGCCCCGACCTTGGCCGACCTGGGCCGCGAGATGGCGGCGATGCTCGACAACCTGGCCGGCGAAGCGCTGGTGAGCCGGGAGGCGCCGACGCTGGACGCCCGGCAGACGGTGGCGCTCTTGTCGGAACGGCTGTCCGGCTACTTCCAGGACGCGACGGCGGTGCGGGTCCGGCTGTCGGACGGCATCGCAGCCGACGCGGCGGCTGGCTGCGACTACATCAAGATTCGGGCCGACGCCCGCTTCACGCCGCGCGAGGTGCGGCTCCTGGAGGTCCACGAAGGGTGGGTCCACCTCGGCACGACGCTGAACGGCCAACGGCAGCCGGTGTGTACGTTCCTGGGCAAAGGCCCGCCGTCGTCCACGACGACGCAGGAGGGGTTGGCCGTGCTGACCGAGGTGCTGGCGTTCGCGTCGCACCCGGCCCGATTGCGCCGGCTGACGCACCGCATCGAGGGGACGGCCCTGGCGGAGTCCGGCGCGGACTTTTTGGAGGTGTATCGTTTCTTCCTCTCGGAAGGGTATGAATCGCACGAAGCATATCAGCACACGTCGCGGATCTTCCGCGGCAGCTTGCCCTGCGGCGGCCCGTTCACGAAGGACCTGAGCTACAGCCGCGGCTTCGTGCTGGTCTACAACTTCATCCGCCTGGCGGTGACGCGCGGCCGGGTGCGGCGGGTGCCCCTCTTGTTCTGCGGCAAGACGAACCTGGCCGATCTGCGGACGCTGGCGGAATTGGCGGATGAGGGCTTGATCGCCCCGGCCCGCTGCGTGCCGCCGCCGTTCGCCGACCTGCACGCGCTGTCGGCGTGGATGTGCTATGCGAATTTCCTGGGCGGGCTGTCGCTGGCGGGGGTGGAAGAGGAGTATGCGGAGTTGTTGTAGGCGAAGCGCTGGACTCAGGGCTTCGCAGCCTTCTGACAGAAGACAAGCAGCACCTGATAAAGCTCCTTGCGGTACGCCGGAACCTTGTCGTCCGCGATCCAGCCTTTGAGTTTCTCTGCGTCGTAGATGTCCGAAGCGAGTTTCAATTGGGTGAAAGTCGCGTCCTGGAATGGCCGGCACGCGTCCAAAGCGATCTCCGTTTGACGACTTTCCAGGTAGTTGAAGTAAAAGGCGAGCTTGTCGTGTGTGTTGTCTTTCTTCAAGTCCCGAATGCCCTTTATGTATCCGATCAGCTCCTCGTCCTTCCCACTGACCAGGATGCCGCGGTAGGCGTCGAGGTCGCCCTTGACCACGGCTCCGAAAATAACAACATGCTTCGGTGCGTCATTGTCCGTCGGAACATATCGGTTAAGTGTGAAATGCTTCTTGTCTTTCAGGACTGGATGGTCCTTGATGATCGTCAGAATCGCCGCTTCCGTCGTGTTGGCCTTGGCGTCTCCGCCGTAGAGCATGCCCACAACCACAAAGTCGGCGCCGGCGAACTCCGTGGCGAGCGGGGTTGGTAGCACATAGAAACCCATCGCCCAGGCCCGGCTGAGACCTCCGGCCAACGGCTCAAACAGGCATAAGACCATCGACAGCATCATGCATCGCATGAACCGTGGTGAGCAACGTGCGCCCTTGATTTTCATGGCTGCCTCCCGCCGAACAGTATACCCCCGGTCCCTGCATCCGCAAAGATCTTTCCTTTTGTGTGTCAATCGTCCGTACAACACGATATACTACGATTGGAGGTTTTTCCGACGCGAGGATGCCCCATGACGAACGCAACGAAGAACGACGCCCGCTGCGACTTCCGCATCAGCAGCCAGGCCAAGGCGCTGATCGAACAGGCCGCCGCGCTGAACGGACAGAGTCTGACCGAGTTCGCCGTGGCGACGCTGGTCGAGAAGGCCCGCCAGGTGGTGAGCGCGGAGAGCGTGCGCACCCTTTCGGAGCGCGACGCCCGCCAATTCATGCGGTTGCTTGAAAAGGATCAGCCGAATCGCGCCCTGCGGGACGCCGCAAGGAAGTACAAGGAGAGCCATGCCCGCGTGGCGGATTGAGCGTCTCAACGACGCCCACGATCGCGCGGCGTTCGACTGCGGCCAGCCGTCGCTGGACGATTTTCTGAAGCGGCTCGCCGGGCAGTACGAACGGCGGGACTTCGCCGCCCTCTATGTGGCGACCGTTCCGCCGAGCAGCACCGTTCTGGGATATTACACCCTCTCCGGCGGTGCGATCGACCTGGCCGCTCTGCCCGAGGCGGTTCGCAAGAAACTGCCGCGTCACCCCGTTCCCGTCGTCCACCTCGGCCGATTGGCGGTGGACCGGAGCGCCCGCGGACAGGGACTGGGACGGCAGCTCCTCCTGGACGCCTTGCGGGTTTGCACCGAACTGGCTGCGAAGGTCGCCCTCCACGCGGTCGAGGTCCGCGCCATCGACGACGAAGCCCGCCGCTCTTATCAGAAATACGGCTTCGAGCCGCTCATGGACGATCCGCTTCATCTGTATCTGTCGATGAAGGTAATCCGGAAGTTGAACCTGGGGGGATGAATGGGCGTCCCACCGCTTCACCCGCTAATTATCTGCCCCACGCACTTCTACCTTCGCACAACCCATATAAAACCCTGCGGAGCCTCCATGCATCCTCGCCCCTGAGGCGGCCGTCATGGTGGAACGCCGGGCCATCCGGATTCGCGGCATCGTCCAGGGCGTCGGTTTCCGTCCCTTCGTTTACAACCTGGCCGTCCAGCTCGGCCTGGGCGGCGCCGTCAAAAATCAGACCGGGACCGTCCACATTGAAGTGGAAGGCGAAACGGCCGTGCTGGAGCAATTCCTGACCGAACTGGCTGATCGGCCGCCGCCGCTGGCGCAGATCGAGGATTTGTTTTGGGAACAACGGCCCCCGCTCGGCGAGCGGCGGTTTCGGATCGACGCCAGCGAGGCCGATCCCGGGGCGGCCGTCTTCATCTCGCCCGATGTGGCCGTTTGTCGGGATTGTCTCGCCGAATTGTTCGACCCGGCCGATCGCCGCTTCGGCTACCCCTTCCTCAACTGCACCAACTGCGGGCCGCGGCTCACCATCATCCGCGGCGCCCCCTACGACCGATCACGCACGACGATGGCCGGCTTTCCCATGTGCGACGCCTGCCGGGCGGAATACGAGGATCCCACAAACCGCCGCTTCCACGCCCAGCCGACCGCCTGCGCCGCCTGCGGCCCGGCCCTGGAATTGCGCGACGCCGAGGGCCGGCCGATCGGCGTCGCCGACCCGCTGGCCGTGTTCGCCGCCGCTTTGATCGCTGGCAAGATCGGGGCGCTCAAGGGCCTCGGCGGCTATCACCTGGCTTCCGACGCCGGCAACGCCGCCGTCGTCGCTGAGTTGCGGCGGCGGAAGCACCGTGACGAGAAGCCGTTCGCCGTCATGGTCCCGGATGCGGCGAGCGCGGAAATCCTGGCGGAGGTCGGGCGGGAGGAAGACGCCCTTTTGCGATCGCCGCAATGCCCCATCGTCCTGCTGCGGAAGCGCCATCCCCCCTCTCCACCCGCGGGGGAGGGGCAGGGGTGGGGGGTCGCCGACGAAGTCGCTCCGCGCAATCCGTTTCTCGGCGTCATGCTGCCGTACACGCCGCTGCACCATTTGCTCCTGCGAGCCGTCGGCGGAAGGCCGCTCGTCATGACCAGCGGCAACCGTTCCGATGAGCCGATCGCCTGTCGGGACGACGAGGCGCTTGCGAAGCTAGCCGGCATTGCGGATCTCTTTTTGATGCACAACCGGCCCATCCACGTCCGCTGCGACGACTCGGTGACGCGCGTGGTCGATGGCGTGGAGCTGCCGTTGCGGCGGTCCCGCGGCTATGCGCCGCGGCCGATCGAGATGCCGATTGCCTGCTCGCGCCCAATCCTCGCGGTCGGCGGACAGCTCAAGGGGACGTTCGCCTTGGGACGCGATCGGCAGGCGTTCCTCAGCCATCACCTCGGCGATCTCGATCACTACGACGCTTACCTGGCGTTCGAGAAGGACGTCGCCCTGTATCAGCAGCTGTTCGCCGTCGAACCGCAGGTCGTCGCCCACGATCTGCACCCGGACTACGCCACGACGCGCTATGCTCAACGGCGAGCGGCCGAAAGCGGCGTGGCGCTGCTCGCCGTGCAGCATCATCATGCGCACCTGGCTGCCTGCATGGCGGAGCACGGCCTGACGGCGCCGGTCATCGGCGTCGCCTTCGACGGTACGGGATACGGGACCGACGGCGCCGTTTGGGGCGGCGAGTTCCTGGTCGGCGATTGCCGCAATTTCCGCCGCGCCGCCCATCTGCGCTATGTCGGCCTTCCCGGCGGCGATCAGGCGGTCCGGGAGCCGTGGCGCATGGCCGTCGCTCATCTCGCCGACGCCGGCGCCGATTTTGGGCCGCTTCGGGCGCGGATTTTGCTTCCAGAGCTTCGCGTCGTTGACAAGATGCTGGAACGACGCTTCAACACGCCGCCGACTTCGAGCGTCGGCCGGCTCTTCGACGCCGCGGCCTCCCTGGCCGGCGTCCGCGATCGGGTCTCCTACGAAGGACAGGCCGCGGTGGAGCTGGAATGGCTGGCGGAGACGACGCCGGCCGATGGGTCGTATCCGTTCGACCTGGAAGCACAATCCGAGGCGCCGCTAGTCGTGGACGTGCGGCCGCTCATTCGCGCCGTCGTGAAAGACGTCCAAAAGGGAGTCGGCGCCGCGGTCATCGCCCGTCGCTTTCATTCCACCGTGGCGGACCTCATCGCCGGGGTATGCGGCCGGATTCGAGCGGAAACTCAGCTCAATACGGTGGTCCTCAGCGGCGGCGTCTTCCTGAACGCCTTGCTGACGCGGGAAGCGACGGCGCGGCTTCAGTCGGACGGTTTTCGCGTATACCGACACCGGAAGGTCCCGCCCGGCGACGGCGGTTTGAGCCTGGGACAGCTGGCCGTCGCCGCGGCCTCGTCCATCGGCGCTGCGGCGTCTGCAACGGAGGAACGGTTATGTCCGAAATAACGAAATCGGATCGATTCGCGGCAATGGAGCAGGCGATGCGGCATCCCCCGGAGCAGCGTCAGGGCTTGGGGGCGGGAGGCTGGCTGGTCGTCGGTCTGGCCGCGGCAGCGCTGGGCTGGCTCGTCTGGAGCCAGGTGGGCAAGGACCTTATCCGCTACATCAAGATCAGCACCATGTGAAGATGAGCCGGAAGCGTCAGCGACGGTTAAGGTCCGTCGCTGACGCTTCCGGCTCGTCAGGGCCTTGAGATGCACGAATTGTCCATCGCCCTGAGCATCGTGGACGTGGCCGAGGAGGAAGCCGCGCGCCACGGCGGCCGGGTGCGTGCCGTGCATCTCCAGCTTGGCCCCCTTTCCGGGGTGGTCAAGGAGGCGTTGCTGTCGGCCTTCGAGCTGGCCCGCGAAGGCTCGGAGCTGGCCGAGTCCGAGCTGGTCGTCCAGGACGTCGCCGTGACGGCATACTGCCCCGCCTGTGCGGCGGAGAAACCGATAGAATCGTTTCCGGAGCTGCGTTGTCCGGCCTGCGGGGCGCCGACGCCCCAGGTCGTCCACGGACGCGAGCTGGAGGTCGTCGGCCTGGAGATCGTCGAATCATGAGCGCGGCGCCGCGCATCATCCAGGTTCGCCAACGGGTCCAGAAGCAGAACGACGCCGTAGCCCGCGAGCTGCGCCAGCGGTTCGCCGAGGCCGGCGTCTTCGTCGTCAGCCTCGCGTCCAGCCCCGGCTCGGGCAAGACCGCGTTTCTGGAGAAGACGCTCACGCTGCTCAAGGATCGCCGCCGCGTCGCCGCCCTGGTCGGCGACCTGGCCACCGACAACGACGCCCGCCGCCTAGCCCGCAGCGGCGCCCCGGTCCGGCAGATCACCACCGGAACGGTCTGCCACCTGGAAGCGGACATGGTCCGGGCGGCCGTCGCCGATTGGAACCTGAAGGATCTGGATTTTCTCTTCATCGAAAATGTCGGCAATTTGGTTTGTCCGTCTTCTTTCGATCTCGGCGAGAATCTGCGTCTCGTTCTGTTCTCGGCGACGGAAGGGGAGGACAAGCCGCTGAAATATCCGACGATCTTCAACACGGCGGACGCCGCCGTGCTGACGAAAATGGACCTGGCGGCGGCCGCGGAGTTCGACGCGCCGGCGGCGCGGCGCAGCGTCGAGGCGGTGCGGCCGGGGATGCGCGTCTTCGAGGTTTCGGCGAAGACCGGCGCCGGCATGGAGGCGTGGCTCAATTTCCTCCATCAGCAGTGCGATTTCAACCCAGGGAGGCCCGATCATGGCTGAGGCAACCGTCCCCTATGGGCGCAAGACCCAGAAGCCGCCCGCGGTCAAGGAGGTTCACATCCTCTGGATCACGGCCGGTCTGAGCTGCGACGGCGACTCAGTGTCGATCACCGCCGCCACGCAGCCGAGCATCGAAGACGTGGTAATGGGCGCCATTCCCGGTCTGCCCAAGGTGCATCTGCACAACCCGGTCCTGGCCTACGAGGTCGGCGACGACTTCATGAAGTACTGGTACGAGGCGGAGCAGGGCAAGCTCGACCCCTTCGTGCTGGTCGTCGAAGGCTCGATCCCCAACGAGAAGATCAAGTCCGAGGGCTATTGGGCCGCCCTCGGCACGGACAAGCAGACCGGCCAGCCGATCACCACCTGCGAATGGATCGACCGCCTGGCGCCCAAGGCATGGGGCGTCGTGGCGGCGGGCACCTGCGCTACCTACGGCGGCATCCACGCCATGCAGGGCAACCCGACCGGCTGCATGGGGCTGCCCGATTACCTCGGCTGGGATTGGAAATCGGCCGGCGGCCTGCCGGTCGTCTGCGTGCCGGGCTGCCCGGTGCAGCCGGACAACTTCATGGAAACCTTGCTCTATCTCCTTTATCAGGCGGCCGGGCTGGCCCCGACGATCCCGCTGGACGAGCACCTGCGGCCGACTTGGCTGTTCGGCGCCACGGTCCATGAAGGCTGCGACCGGGCCGGCTACTATGAGCAGGCCGATTTCGCGCACGATTATAATTCGCCGAAATGTCTCGTCAAAGTCGGTTGCTGGGGCCCGGTGGTGCAATGCAACGTCCCCAAGCGCGGCTGGATGGCCGGCATCGGCGGCTGCCCTAACGTCGGCGGCATCTGCATCGGCTGCACCATGCCCGGCTTCCCCGACAAGTTCATGCCCTTCATGGACGAGCCGCCCGGCGCCAAGCTGTCCTCGACCGCCGTGGCCGTCTATGGCCGGACCGTGCGGGCGCTGCGGTCCTTTACGCGCAACACCGTCAACAAGGAGCCGTCCTGGCGCCATCCGCGGGCGGAGCTGACGACCGGATACAAGGGCAATTGATGGTCCCATAGAAGATATCCACTTGTTTGGCTAACAGCTATT
>DATKHW010000153.1:0-8214 GCA_035546275.1 Gemmataceae bacterium | reverse complement strand
CCTTGCACCGGACGCGAAACAGGAGTTTCGCGGAATGCGTTCCCGAACGGAGTTCGGGAACGAGGAGGATGTGCGTAGACGATTCCCTTTTCTCTACTTCTTCGGATACGGCGGCGGCGGCGGGATGTCCTTCTCCTGCGTTTTCAGCTCCGCCTTGATCTCCGCGATGGCCCGGTCAAGCTGCTGGTCCTCGCCGGCGTACTCCTTCGCCGGGTCGTTGTCCACGACGATGTCGGGATCGACGCCGTGGCCCTCGATGATCCACTCCTTGCCGTCCACGCCATAGCGCGAGAACTCCGGCTTCTCCAGCTCGCCGCCGTCCACGATCGGCAGCGTGCCGCGGATGCCGACCACGCCGCCCCAGCTCCGCTTGCCGATCAGCTTGCCGATGTGGTGGGCTCGGAAGCGGTAGGGGAAGATGTCTCCATCCGATGCCGAGAATTCGTTCATCAGGCAGACTTTCGGGCCCCAGATCATCTCCGGCGGGCTGGTCGTCGGCTCGCCGTTGCGCGCGATCAGGATCATGTCGATTTGCCGCGTCAGCCGCTCGATCAGCATCGGCGACACGTTGCCGCCGCCGTTGCCGCGGACGTCGATGATGAGCGCCTTCTTCCGCACCTGTGGGTAGAAGTGCTTGGCGAACTCGTCCAGGCCGACGACCTGCATGTCCGGCACGTGGATGTAGCCGACCTTGCCGTCGGTGGCGTCGCTCACCTTTTTCGTGTTGGCCTGCACCCAATCGTAATAATACAGCTCCTTTTCATCGCCGATAGGCACGACGACCGCGTCGTGGGCGCCCTGCTCCTTCGGCCCCGGGTTGATCCGCAGCGTCACCTGTTTGCCGGCCTTGCCGACGAGCGATTCGTAAATGTTCTGCATGTCGGCCGTCGTCTTGCCGTCCACGGCAAGGATGTAGTCGCCCTCTTTCGCCTCGACGCCGAGGTCGGTCAGCGGCGAACGCAGCTTGGGATCGCCGCCCTCGCCTTGCAGGATTTTGGCGATCTTGTAATAGCCAGTGGCCGGGTCGCGGGCCAGTACGGCGCCCAGCAGGCCAGTTTCGATGCGAGCCGGATGCGCGTAATCGCCGCCGCCGACGTAGCAGTGGCCGCAGTCCAGCTCCGCGATCAATTCGCCGATGATGTACGTCAGGTCCTGCCGGGTGTTGACGTATTTCACCAGCGGGGCGTAACGGTCGTGCATCGCCTTCCAATCGACGCCGTGCATGTTCGGGTCGTAGAAGAAGTCGCGCTCCTGCCGCCAGCATTCGTCGAAGATCTGCTTCCATTCCTGATGGCGGTCCAGCTTCATCTCCATACCGGACAGGTCAAGCGCTTCATTCACCGTCACCGGCCCCTTGGGCAGATCGACGACGCCGAACTTGCCGTCTTGCGAGACGAGCATCTTCTTGCCGTCGGCGGAGATGTCGTAGGCGTTGACGGCGCCGAGGGCCGTCTCCTTCTTGGCCGCCACGTCGTACATCTGGAAGGCTGGCCTGGCGTCCTTCGAGCTGGCGCGGAAATAATAGACAGTCGAGCCGACGGAGGCGAGGCCGCGGTAAGCCGCCGGCTGAATCGGCAATTCGACGATGCGATCCGCTAGGCCGTCCACATCAACCTTGGTTCCCGCATCCTTTTTCGGCTCGTCCTTCTTGGGTTCGTCCTTTTTCGCCTCGTCTTTTTTGGGTTCGTCCTTCTTCGTCTCCACCTCGTCGTCCTTCGGTTTGAACGGCGAGGGCGTGTCCTTGGCCAGCGTCACGAGGTAGATGCGGGCCATGTCGCGGTAGGTGTAGTTGAATTCCAGCTGGCCGTAAGTCGGGTTGAAGGTGCGGTCAGAGACAAAAAAGAGGTACTTTCCATCGCCGCTGAAGGCGGGTTCCTTAGAGTCGTACCAGGGGTCGGTGACGGCGAAGGTTTTGTTTTGCTCCACGGAGAAAAGCTGGACGCGGGACATGCCGCTTTCTTCGTCCGCGGAATAAGCGATCCAGCGGCTGTCCGGCGACCAAACCTCATCGCCGATTTCCCTCACCTTGCTCTGCACGACGAGATGGACCCCCTTCGTGTCCACGTCCACGTACTGCACGCGCTGCATCCGGTCGGCCCAGAGGATCTTCTTGGAATCGGGCGACCACGAGATCTGGTATTTATAGGTATCGCCCTTGTCAGTCACCTGTTTCGCCGATCCGGAGGCGTCCTGGGGGGCGACCCAGATTTCGTCCTCGCCGGTGGCGTCGGAGATGTAGGCGATCCATTTTCCATCCGGCGACCAGACGGCGCTGCGCTCATGGGCGCCGGAGGTGTTGGTCAAGTCGCGCGTCGGCCCGGACGTCGCCGGCACGGTGAACACGTCGCCGCGCGCGACGAAGACCGCCCGCTTGCCGTCCGGCGAAAGGCCGGACTCCGTAATGTTCTTGCTCACGTTGACCAGCTCCGTCCGCGAAGCTGGCAAGTCCTCGGCGATGCGGATCGGCGTCTTTTCCGCTTTTTCCGTGGCGAAATCGAAGCGGTAAATCCATCCGCCGTTCTCGAAGACGATCGCCTTATCGCCCAGCGACGGGAATTTGCAGTCGAAGTCGGTGAAGTGCGTGAGCTGCCGGGCCGTATTGCCGCCGACCTGCTGGACGTAAAGGTTCATCCGCTTGTGGGCGTCGCGGTCGGAGAGGAAATAGATGCGGTCGCCGGACCACATTGGGATGATGTTCTGCGGATGCACGTCGGCCGGCTCGTCAGGATCGGACGCGTCGCGCGATCCGGCAGTGAAATCATCGACCTTTTTTGTGTCGAAATCGTAGATCCAGACGTCGTCGGCCATGCCGCCGCGGTAGCGCTTCCAGGTGCGGAACTCGCGGAAGACGCGGTTGTAGGCCAGTTTCTTGCCGTCCGGCGAATAGGAGCAGAAGCCGCCGCGGGGCAGCGGCAGCACTTCGGGCAAGCCGCCGTCCAGCGATACGGTATATAGCTGACCGAGAAAATCGTTGAACGATTGCATCCGCGAGCGGAAGACGATTTTCTTGCCGTCCGGCGTCCAGCCCATGACGATGTTGTTCGGCCCCATGCGGTCGGAGACGTCGTCGCGCTTGAGCGTGGCCGTATAGGTGAGACGACGCGGCGAGCCGCCCTCGGCCGGCATGACGTAGACCTCGGTGTTGCCGTCGTACTGGCCGGTGAAGGCGATCTGCTTGCCGTCCGGCGAGAAGCGCGGGAACATCTCGAAGCCGACGTCGCTGGTGAGCCGGCGGGCCGTGCCGCCGTTGGCCCCGACGGTGTAGAGATCGCCGGCGTAGGTGAAGACGATTTGGTCGCCGTGGATGGCGGGGAAGCGCAGCAGCCGCGCCTCGTCCACGTCGGGTTCAGCGGCGGCCGCGGCGCTGGCGAGCGCCAGAACGGTCGCTAGAGTCGCCCAGATGCGCATGAGGTTCTCCTTGTGTAAAGGCTCAAGCGGCATCTTAGGCGGGCCGGGGCCGCGGCGACAGGGGGCGGATAGGGGCTGATGCGCAAGGTTCGCCGGGGGCGGCGTCCGCTTGTCGGAAGGAGACGCAAGACATCCAGGAATAGAAACACGCCGATCCTTCCCGCGGCATCATTTTCACCCCTTGATCCGCACAGGAGACAAGTCATGTCGAAGATCATTCGCGGCATTCTGTTGGCAGTCCCGTTGCTGGCCGTACTCGCCGTCGCGGCGCCGGCCGCCCGGGCCGACGATCCGCCGGACCAGTCGGACTACAACTCCGTTTGGCAGTACGCCGAAAGCTCACAGCAGCCGAACCCGGACGACGGTTACAGCACGTACTATCAGGAGGTGCAGGACAAGCAGCTGGCCGATCCGGGCCAGTAAGCCCGTGATACGACTTGCAGGCGATTGGAAATCATCGTTATTCGCGGTCTCACTTGGCCGATTCATCGAGCGCGGCGTCGTCGCCGGCGCCGCCGCGGTCGACGCGCAACCCCAGATCGCGCAGCTTGGTCCGCAGACTGCCGCGCGCGATGCCGAGGATGGCAGCCGCGCGGAGCTGGTTGCCGCTCGTATAGCGCAGGACTCGTGGGAGCAGTAATCGCTCCAGGCGCTCCAACGCCTCCGCGTATAGGGTCTGCGACCCCCTTTTCAGCTCCGCGTCGATGAATTGCTCCAAGTCCGCCGCCGACGGCGCCGCCGTTGCTGCAGCGGCGGAAGGCAGCGATTCCGGCGGCAGCACGGGGCCGGTCGCGTGCAGAACCGCCGTCAGCAGCACGCTTTGCAGCTCGCGAACATTGCCAGGCCACGGACGGGCACACAAAAGATCCATCGTTTCGGGGGCGACCGACGCCACGCCGCTTCCCAGCTCCCGACTATAGCGACGCACATAGTGGTTGATGAGCAGCGGCAAATCCTGGCCGCGGTCGCGCAGGGGCGGCAGCGCGATGGTGAACACGCTCAGCCGGTAATACAGGTCCGCCCGAAATCGCCCCCCGGCGACGGCTTCCTCCAGGTTGATATTCGTCGCGGCCAGGATACGGGCGTCCGTTCGGATCGTTTCGTCGCCGCCCACGCGCTCGAAGCGCTGCTCCTGCAGCACGCGCAGTACTTTGCTCTGTGTCAGAGGCGACATGTCGCCGACCTCATCGAGGAACAACGTGCCGCCGTTGCACTGCTCGAATTTGCCGATGCGGCGCCGGTCGGCGCCGGTGAAAGCGCCTTTCTCGTGGCCAAATAGTTCGCTCTCGAGCAGCTGCTCCGGAATGGCGGCGCAATTGACGGCCAGGAACGGGCCGGACGCCCGGCGGCTGTGCTGATAGAGGGCGCGGGCGATCAGCTCCTTGCCGGTCCCCGTGGCCCCGGCGACAAGGACGGCCACGTCCTTGTCGGCGACGCGGCCGACGGCCTTGACGACCTCTTGCATGGCCGGGCAGCGGGCGATGATGACGTCGGCCCGCTCATCGACCGGCCCGTCGCCGGCCACCACCGCGGGGACGCGCATGGCCCGGCTCACCGTCAGCGCTCGACCGACCACCTCGCGCACCTGGCTTAGCTCCAGCGGCTTGACCAGATAGTCGAACGCACCCAGTTTCATGGCTTCGATGGCGTCGTCGGCGTCGCCCCGGCCGCTAATAAAGATGACGGGGCTGCGGGAGTCGATCTCCCGAAGCCGGCGCAGCATTTCCAGCCCATTCATATCCGGCAAGTGGACGTCGAGCACGGCCACGTCGGGCCGTCGCTCGGCCGCGCGCTGCAAACCGTCGGCGGCCGTTTCGGCGGTCCGCACCTCCACGGAGTCGTCCCGAAAGGCCCGCCGGAAAGCGTGCAGAATGGACGGCTCGTCGTCAACGATCAGCAGCGTGGGCATGCGCGGTCTCCAGAAAGTTCAGAACAGAGTCTCGGAGAACACAGAGACAACAGAAGAAGGCGGAAGGCAGGGATCCAAACCGCCGCCGCTTTGAGACCCAGTTTTTATCCTCTTTACCTTTCTTCTTTGTGTCCTTTGTGTCTTAGTGGTGAATCTAGTTCTCCGGTCGTCGGTAAGGCGAACGTGAACACGGCGCCGCCGTCCGACCCATTGCCGCCGTGGATGGCGCCGCCGTGCGCTTCCACCAGCCGGCGGCAAATCGACAGGCCCAGGCCAAGGCCCGTCTCCTTGGTGCTGACGAACGGCTCGAACAGCCGTTTCATCACCTCCGGAGCGACGCCGGGGCCGTCGTCGCGAACCTCGACTTCCACGTCGGCGCCGCGCCCCGGCGCTCGCGCCTCCGCATGAATCACGCCGCCCTGCGGCATGGCGTCGAGAGCGTTGAGCAGGAGGTTGACGAGGACCTGCTGGATCTGGTTTGCGTCGATTTGCATCTCGATCGGCCCCGGCGGCAGATTCAGCACGCATCGCACTTTCTGCCGCCGGGCGCGGCCCTCCACCAGGGCCGCGGCGCGGCGGACGACGGCCAGCAGATCGGTGCGCCGCGGCTCCGCATGGGGCGGCCGGGCGAAGTCGAGAAAGGTCTGGATGCACGCTTCCATGCGGAGCACTTCGTGTTCAATGATGGCCAGATCGTCGTGCGCCAGGCCGGTCGGCTTCGACCCCTCCATACCGGCCTGCACCAGCATTTTTACGGATGTCAGCGGGTTTCGCAGCTCATGAGCGACGCCGGCCGCCACCTGCCCCACGGCCGCCAGCTGCTCGCGACGGAGCACGTCCCGTTCGCGCTGCTGCAGCCGACTCACGACGCGCTCCATTTCCTCGATGACGCCCTGCATCTGGCCGTCAAGATCGGGCAGGTCGCCCGGCTTGCCCAGCAGCAGCGGCGGGGTCTCGCCGCTCAATCGGCCGGCGGCGTCGCGGATGCGGACGTTGAGCTGGTACATCGAATGGTAGATGCTTCGGGCCATGATATACCCGAGCGCCAGCCCGCTCAGCGGAGCGACGACGGCCACCACGGGCAAGCCCCACGCCAAACTCGTTACGCTCCGATCCGCCGCCGCCACTTGATCGGTGTTGTAATCGCGGAGCTTCATGCAATTCTGGCGCACCTGCCCCTCTTCGAGCTGCTCGGCGAGCTTGCGGTCGTAAGCGACTCGCTCGGCCGGCGGCACACTGGCCCGGCGGTCCCATGCCTGATAGTAGGCGTCCAGTGCGTCGCCGATCTGTTTTGTCAGTTGCTTTTCGCCCTCAAGATTGGCCAGATCACGCGCACGCTGCAGACGCTCCCGGACGGCGGTGTTCAGGCCGACCAGGCGCTCCGCAGTATCGGTCGCATTGCTGTGATCGCCGAGCAAACCGTCGCGCAGGTTTTCCACGGCCTTGAGCAGATCGCGCGCCGTCTGCGTGCTGTCGATGTTCTCGGAAAGGACCGCGGACAGCGCGTCATGGGAACGGATGAGATACAGCGCGCCGGCGATGCAGGCGGCCACCAGGAGCAGGCTGACTAGCACTGTCGGCGCCAGCAGCTTCAGGGCCAGGCGTCGCGTGAACACGGGTGTTCTCGAAGAATGCAAGAGAACGGGGCGGCGCCTCTATTCTATCAGCGCGCCGGCTGCGGATGGCGTCATCCGGAAGTTGAAGAGAGGTGCAATGCCGTCGCCGTCGCAGAGCGGAGGGCAATAAGCCCGAAGCGCCAGCAAGGGATTCCCTTACTCACGCTGCGGGCTCGTTGTCGCACAGTCGAAACATCGAAATCACTTATTCCGAATGCAAAATATGTGATCCACCGTCCGCAGGAACAGCGCTCCGCCCGACACGGCCGGCGACGAATAGGTCATTTCGCCCAGGTCGTTCTTGCTAAGCAGCTTGAACTCCTTGCCAGCCTGTACAACGAAGGTCCGGCCGTCGTCGGCCAGGAAAAAGACCTTGCCCTCGTAGGCCCACGGCGACGATGTGAAGCCGCTCGCCCCTGACAGCCGTTCCCGGTAAACGCGCTCGCCGGTCTTGGCGTCGTAGCAAGTGAGCTGGCTGCCGCGCTGGTCCACGATGTAGAGATAGCCGTCGTACAGCAGCGGCGACGCCATCGACGGGCCCGCCTGCGGCAGCAACCAGGCCACGCCGTCGTTTGATGTGGCGTCGCCCTTGAGCGTGATATCGCCGGAAGCCCCGGCCTTGACGGCGATCAGCGGTTTGCCGCCGCCGCCCGCTCCGAATCCGCCGCTGCCCGGACCGAAGCCGCCGGGACCGCCGCCCGTGCCGACGTAGAGCAGGTCCCCATCGCCGACCGGCGAGGCGTGGCACTGGCCGTTCATGCCGCCGAGCACCCACAGTTCCTTGCCCGTCGTCGGGTCGTAAGAGCGCACGCGCCGGCCCATGCACACGATTTCCGTCCGCACCTTGTTTTTCCAGACGAGCGGCGTGCTCCACGTCGATCCCTCCGACCGCTCCGTCCGCCACGCCTCTTCGCCCGTCTTTCTATTAAGCGCGACCAGAAACGATTTCTCGTCGTTGTCGCACTGGATATAGAGCCGCTCGCCGTCCAGCGCCGGCGAGCCGCCCGTGCCGTAACCCATCTGCATTCGGTAGGAGCCGAGGTCTTTCTTCCATTGGAGGTTGCCGTCGAAGTCGTAGCAGAAAACGCCGGTCATGCCGAAATAGGCGTAGATCCGTTCGCCGTCCGTTACGGGCGTTTCCGTGGCGTACGTGTTGGACGCCTGGATGGGCATCGTCGGCCGATGCTCGGCCGCGGTTTGACGCCACAGAACGGAGCCGTCCGACGCTTTGAGGCAATAGACCTCCCATTTATAGACGTCATTCGGCGCTCCACCGCCGCG
>DATKHW010000152.1:0-6484 GCA_035546275.1 Gemmataceae bacterium | reverse complement strand
TCTGCACCCCCTGTCCTAACCCCCTATTTCCCTCGGGACATTCCTCCCTCTTCCCGGGAATGCCCTGCCGCACCGTCCGGGCCGCAAACGCCGATCCTCGGCGACCGGTCTGGCCGACCGGGGGACAGATGACCATAATGGGAACCACGAAACGACCGAACTGAGATTACCCCTTTGGCTCGTTCGCTTGCTGCATCCCCTCACCGCTGCCCCTCTCCCCTTGGGGGAGAGGGGCAGCGGTGAGGGGGGTGCGGCTGCGGACTGTCGGAGACGGCTGGAATGTATGAACGTTTCACGGATCGCGCCCGTAAAGTGATGCAGCTGGCCAACCAGGAGGCCCAGCGCTTCAACCACGAGTACATCGGCACGGAGCATATCCTCTTGGGCCTGGTCAAGGAAGGCTCCGGCGTAGCCGCCAATGTCCTCAAAAACCTGGACATCGACCTCCGCAAAATTCGACTGGAGGTCGAGAAAATCGTGCAGTCCGGCCCGGACATGGTGACGATGGGCAAATTGCCCCAGACGCCGCGGGCCAAGAAAGTCATCGAATACTCCATCGAAGAGGCGCGGAACCTCAACCACAACTACGTCGGCACCGAACACCTGCTCCTGGGGCTGCTCCGCGAGCAGGAAGGGGTGGCCGCCCAGGTCTTGATGAACCTCGGTCTCAAGCTGGAAGACGTGCGTGAGGAAGTCCTGAATCTTTTGGGGCACAATATGGCGACCGAAGAAAGCGGCGGCGGTGCGGGCGAACGGCAAGCGAGCAAGGGCAAGAGCAAGACCCCGGCCCTGGACAGTTTCGGGCGCGACCTCACGGAACTCGCCCGCCAGGGCAAGCTCGACCCGGTCATCGGCCGGACCAACGAAATCGACCGCGTCATCCAGATTCTCAGCCGTCGCACCAAGAACAATCCCGTCCTCCTCGGCGAAGCCGGTGTCGGCAAGACCGCGATCGTCGAGGGTCTCGCCCAGAAGGTAATCGAAAGCGACGTGCCGGACCTGCTGCGCGACCGCCGCATCGTGGTGCTCGACCTCGCCATGATGGTGGCCGGCACTAAGTACCGCGGGCAGTTCGAGGAACGCATCAAGGCCGTCATGAACGAGGTGCGCCGGGCCAAGAACACCATCCTGTTCATCGACGAGCTGCATACGCTCGTTGGCGCCGGAGGCGCGGAGGGCGCCATCGACGCTTCCAACGTCCTCAAGCCGGCCCTGGCCCGCGGCGAGATCCAATGCATCGGCGCCACGACGCTGGACGAGTACCGCAAGTACATCGAGAAGGACGGCGCCCTGGAACGCCGCTTCCAGCAGATCATCGTCAATCCGCCGTCGAAGGACGAGACGGTCAAGATCCTCGAAGGACTGCGCGACCGCTATGAAGCGCACCACCGCGTCCAGATCAAGGACGAGGCCCTTTTCGCCGCCGTCGAGTTGTCCGACCGTTATATCAGCGGCCGCTGCCTGCCGGACAAGGCGATCGACGTGATCGACGAGTCCGGCGCCCGCGTCCGGCTCAAGGCCATGACCAAGCCGCCGAACCTCAAGGAGCTAGACACGCAGATCGAGCAGCTTAACCAAGAGAAGGAGGCGGCCGTCGCCGAGCAGGATTTCGAGAAGGCTGCCCACTTCCGCGACAAGGCCGATAAGATCAAGCGGGACAAGGAGCGCATCACACGCGAATGGAGCGACAAGTCCAAGGAGAGCGGCGGCGTCGTGGATGAGGAAGTCATTCGCGAGGTGGTCGGCAAGATGACTGGCGTGCCGCTGACGCGGATCAACAGCGACGAAACGGCCCGCCTCTTGACGATGGAGGACGAGCTGCACAAGTCGGTCGTCAGCCAGCACGAGGCCATCCGCGCCATCGCCAAGGCAGTGCGTAAGAGCCGGGCCGGCCTGAAGGACCCGAAACGGCCGATGGGCTCGTTCATCTTCGCCGGCCCCACCGGCGTCGGCAAGACGCTGCTGGCCAAGCAGCTCGCCAAGTTCATGTTCGGCGACGAGAACGCCTTGGTGCAGATCGACATGTCGGAGTACAGCGAGAAGCACAACGTCAGCCGGCTGATCGGCGCCCCGCCGGGGTACATCGGCTACGAAGAGGGCGGCCAGCTCACCGAGAAGATTCGCCGTCGGCCCTACTCCGTGGTGCTGCTCGACGAGATCGAGAAAGCGCATCCCGAAGTCTGGAACATGCTGCTGCAGATCATGGAGGAGGGCCGACTGACCGACAACGTCGGCCGGACGGTGGACTTCAAGAACACCATCCTCATCATGACGACCAACATCGGCGCCGAGTCGATCGCCGGCCGTCGGGAGTTCGGCATCCACGTCGGCGCCCGGCGGAATGAGGAAGCGACGTATGAAAACATGAAGCAGCAGCTCAAGGCTGAGATGGAGAAGAATTTCCGGCCCGAATTCCTCAACCGTGTGGACGACGTGATCGTCTTCCGCAGCCTAACCAAGCCGGACCTGACCCGGATCATCGACATCGAGCTGGAAAAAGTTACGAAGCGCCTGAAGGAGAAGAGCCTGGCGCTGGTAATGACCGACGAGGCCAAGGATTTCCTGATCGAGAAGGGCACCAGCCTGGAGTACGGCGCCCGTCCGCTGCGCCGGGCCATCGAGCACTACCTCGAAGACCCGATGGCGGAGGACTTGCTGCGCGGCACGTTCGCCGGCAAGGACACCATTACGGTCAAGGCGGCCGGCGACAAGGAAGATCGCAAACTGGTGTTCGACGCCACCAGCACGGCGCCGGACCTGGTGGCGGCTGGCGAAGGCAGCACCGCCGTCAAGGCCGTCTGACGCGGCCGCTGGAACGATCACCGAATCAACTGCGAGGGGCGCTCCGTCAGGAGCGCCCCTTTTTCGTTGTCTCATCCTGTGCAAGAGACGGTTTTCATTTGCCTGCGTCTATGCCGAGCGTCTTGAGTTCATCGGTCGTCATGGACGTATACAGAGCGCCGCGAATGTACCGTGGATCGGGGGCGCCCCCTCCCATGTCGTCGCCGCCGTCGCCCCCGCCCATGCCCATGTTAAAGCCGCCGCCCCGCTGCCTGCCGCCGCCTTGCTGGGCCGTGTCGCTGGCATTGGCGAGGCGATCACCTAGGTACTCACCGGTGTGCCAGCGGTAATACTTCCCGTTGCCCTCGAATGCTTTCTTGCCGTCGCTGCTCGTCGCGATCTTGCCGGCCTGGAAAATCATCTCGTCCTTGCTGAGCACTTTCACCACCTTGCCCGACAAGACTTCGTTCTTATAGGAGTCGGTTACGGTGAACGTGTCCGTGAACAGATCGGGGTTAAGCGGGATCTCGTTCTTGTCGTCGTCGCTCACGATCGAGCCGGAAACTTCCCTGCTGACGAGCGGCTTGTTCTGGTTGAAGATGGAAACCTGCCAGTGCCGGCCGGTGGTCCAAAGCGATGTCAACCGCACGCACGACAGGATTTGGTCGCGATCCTCCTTCAATTGCGAAGAAGCGGCGATGCCCGTGAAGACGTTCTTGCTCAGGATGTCGCTGTAGCGGCGCTTCACTTCCGTGTCGCCGTCCTTGCGGTACGCCAGAACCTGTACCTCGGCTTGTTTGCCCTTGGGTTTCAGATCGTCGCTCTTGGGCATCAGCTCGTCGCGCTTTTGGGCGCCGGTGACGAGCAACGCCTCCACGGTCATGATGACGTCGAGGTCTCCGGTCGGCGCCGCATTGCTCCGGAAACCCCCGGTGGCGCCGAAGCGGCCGGCCGCCCCGCCCGGGGCCGGCAGGCCTGCAATTCCGGCCGGGGCCGGCGCGCCAGGTTGCCCAATCGGCGCCCCGGGGGCGCGAACCGGAGCAACCGGCGTTGTTCGCGTTGGTGCAACGGTTCGCGCCGTCATTTTCAGGTCCCGAATCTGGTGCAGCAGCGGCGTCTTATAGAAATCCTCCATCATGCGCTGCACGTTGTCGAGCTTGCCCGGCGCCTTGACCGTGAACACAATCCGCGTGTAAGCGGGCGTCTTGCCGCTCAGGATCGGCGCCCCCTTGTTTTCGGGCGGCGTCGGCGTGATCGTGATCGAATTGGCAGCGAAGCCGCTCTTCTCTAATAGCTCGCGAAGGTAGCGCGCGTAATCTCCTTGCACCGCGTCCTCGTGCAGCTTCTCCTCCTCCTCAGGCGTATGGCCGCTCTTAATGGCTGCTTCTCGGTTATTGTCCCCAGGAAGGCTGCGAATCGCCCACTGGGACAGCCGCGGATCATCGCGTACGAGTGCATTCCTGGTGTCCTGCTCTTTATTGCGGTCCATCTCCTTCTTACTAATTTCATCCTTGACCGCTTTGATATCGGCCCAGGTCCGGTTGAGCCGGTCCCAGAACAGCCATTTGAACAGAAAGCCGCCGACGGCCAGGATGATCGCCGTCAGTACGCTAATAGCGAGGAGGCGTTCGCGTTGGTTCATTGTCCTTGCCCTAAGAACATGGCGGCGGGATTGAATCCGGGCGCCGGACCTTTGTCAGCCGGGGGCGGCAGCGTTAGCTTGTATTCGGTCGGCGGCCGCCGTTCAACTCGAATCATCTCGGTGACCTTGTTGCCGTCGAATTTGGGGGCGCCGGGGCTGTAATAGCCCGCTTTTCGCAGGCTGTCGTTCAGATCGTCCAGCGTCTTGCGTCCCTGATCGCCTGCCACGGTCGCCGTCAGCTCAATCTCGGCGCTGTACTTGTCCTTTGCCGTTCGCTTGACGGTTTTGACGGATATCCCCGTGAGCCGCAGCGCGTTGACGTCCGTGATACGGGTGGTCAGATCGTACAGTTCATCAAGCCAGACGATGCTGTCCCAGCTGGCCAAGGCGTCCATCCGCTTCGTCTCCTCGCGGTCCATCGCCAGGGGAGCGTCGAGTTCCTGGCTTTGCCGGCGGAGGCCGTCCAACTGCCGCTGGGCGGCGCCCATAACCACCGTGCAGCAGACGATCACCACGGCCGCCGCGACGGCCACGGCGCCGGCGACCAGGACGAGCCGACGATTCTTGGGGTCGCTGGGCGGCTTTGGTTGGCGGGGCTGGATAAAGTTGATCGGCAGCTCGGCCGACTTGGCGCGGGCGAACAGCAAGCCGGCCGCACCGGCGAACGCGCCGCGCGAGCCGGGGGGTGCGTCCAGGCCGACGGCGCCGGCGAAGGCGTCGAACTCCTGCATCGGAATGTCGATCCGCTCGCCGATCTGTTCCCGCAGGGCCGGGCCGCCGCCCGCCAGATAGAGCGTGCGCACCGGGGAGCGTCCCGCCTGGCCGGCGTAGACGGTCAGGTTGCGGCGAACCTCGGCAGCCAGCCCCGGACCGACGTTCAGCGAACGCGCCAACAGCGGCACCGAGCCGCGCAAAACGCAGAACTCCGCCCATCGCTCGCCGACCACCACCACGGCCACGGCGCCGTCCGGCTCGGCCGAGCCGGTGGTCTCGGCGATCTTCTGCACGCCGGCCGCGAAACCGAAGGCCCGGGGCGTCAAGCCAGCCAGCTTCAGACCCGCTGCGGTACACAGCTTCTGGTAGGCGCCGATGATCTCCCGCCGGGCGATCAGGGCCAGCACCTGCTTTTCACTCGCGCCGGCTGGGGCGGGCGCCGCCACGTAATCGATCACCACCTCGTCGGGGTTGTCGTTCAGCTCCTTGACCGCCTGGAAACGCACGACGGCGGCCTCCTCGGCGACGGCCACGGCCGGGAAACGGAGGTCTTTGAGGATGACGCGATCCCGCCCGAGGCACGCAAGGACTGGCGCCGGAGCGACGCCGGCCGACTTGAGGCGGTCGCGCAGAACGCGGCCCAGCTCCTCGGCCTCGGCCGGGTTCGGCGATTTCTCCTCCGGCCAGACCAGCGCCCGCTCAAACTTCACGCGTCCGCCGCCAGCCGAGCCGGCGACGACGTGCAGCTGATTCTGGTCCCAGTCGATCGCAAGGAAACGCGCCACAAATCACCCTCTCTTGTCCCAAAACAACATGCTCTCACTGTCCGCCCATCAGCTGATTCATGTCGAATCCCGCTCCCAGGGGCGTAAGATCGCGGTGGTAGACGATGCGCGGGGCGCCGTTGTTGCCGTCGATGACCGCCTCAATCCGGGCCACGGGACCGCTCGCACCCTGGAAATAGCCAATCGACTGAAAACGATAAACCTGGCTGCGCGTGGTGATGTACGGCTCCAGCGCCTTGAGCTTGGACACGGGAAAGTTCGCCTCGGTCATCAGCCAGGCCGGCGTCTGGAAAGACGCGTCAGGCGGCTCGCCCGCCGACGGATCGGGCCGCGTGTTCATAATCATTTGAATGTCTTCGTCGGTGAGCTGAGCCGACGTGTCGGTTGGGGCCGCGGTGGTCCCGTCCGGAGCGGGAGACGCCGAGCCGCCTAGCACCCCTTCCAGGGCTTCCAGCACGGTCTGCGGCGCCGTGTTGATGTTGATGCGCGGCGTCAGATCGGTATTGAGCGTCGTGGTGGTTTCGTCCAGCACCAGCGGCAAGAGCGTCGGCAGCTGACCGGG
>DATKHW010000151.1:0-7456 GCA_035546275.1 Gemmataceae bacterium | reverse complement strand
ACGCAGCGCAGCGGAGTAAGCGGCCCTCCCTCGCTTACTCCGCTGCGCTGCGTGCGCGGCCCGGAGGGGCTGAAAATGGAGTCTACCCGCCCGCGCCCCACCGGGCAAGCGCCTCGCGCATCACGGCGCCTCGCGCTGCAGCCGGCCGAACTCGGCCAGTTCCTCGGCGTTCAGGTCGGACACGGCCCAGAAATGCAACCCGTCCTGCGTCCAGTGCAGCAGGTTGTAGCCGCGGCGCGTCGTCGCCTGCGGCGACGCCTCGGCCTCCGACGCCGGCCAGACGAAGAGGTTGATGACGTGCTTGTGCCGCCGGTAGACCAGGGCCGCCACCGGCCGGTCGTTCAGGTAGTCGAGCCGACCGCCCTCCAGCGGGTATTCCTGATCCTTGAAATCCTTGACCGGCAGCGAGAAGTCCACCTTGCCCTGGAACCACGGCTTGACCGTATGTTTGTCGGTGGACTCGACGTCGCACAGATGTTTCTCCATCAGCGACCGTACATGGGCGGACACCAGCTGGCGCGGCACGTCGAGGGAGTCGGCAGGACGGCGGAGCGAGAGGTAAGTTCCGGCGGCCGCCCCGAGGACGCCGATCAGCAGCGCGGCAGCCGCGAGCCACGGCAGCAGCATCCGGCGCGCCGGCGCAACCACGGCTGGGCGCAGCGACGATCGAATCCTCTCGCGCAGGGCGACAGGAGCGGTGACGCGGAAGCCGCCGTCGCGCAGGCCAGTGCGCAGCGCGCGTTGGGCCTCCAGGTCGCGCGTGCATTCCGAACAGCCGGGCAGATGCTGCGCAAAGGCGGCGCGGCGAGCCGGGTCCAGCTCCTCGTCGAGATAAGCGTGCAGATCGCGGTTCTCCGGACAGTTCACGTCAGCTCTCCTCGTGCAGTCGGCGGGCCAGGCGGTCGCGGAGCATCCCTCGTCCGCGGGCCAGGCGCGACATAACGGTGCCGAGCGGCGCTTCCGTGACCGCGGCGATTTCCTTGTACGACAGCCCTTCCAGCTCGCGCAGCACGACCACCTCGCGGAACTCCGGCGAAAGCTCGCCGAGCGCCTCGTGCAGCATCTCGCGCGCGGCCCCTTGCAGGAACAGCGTCTCCGGGTTGAAGCTCTCGTCGGCGGCGTGCAGCGCCTCGTCGAAAACCGTGGGCGGCGTCGGCGGCCGGTTGCGCTTGAGCCAGGTGTAGCAGGTGTTGCGAACGACTGCCAGCAGCCAGGCCCGGCCGTCGCCTCCGCGGAAGCCGTCGAAGAAGCGATAGGCGCGCAGATAGGCTTCCTGCACCACATCCTCGGCGTCGTGCTCGTCGCGGGTCAGCCAGCGGGCCAGGTTGTAGGCGGCGTCGAGGTGCGGCAGCGCCGTCCGCTCGAAGCGCGCCTGTTTGTTCGGCTCCGTCAACGGGCGTCCTTCCCTCCGGGGCGCACAGGGCGGCGGCCGATCCGCCAAGTCGTCGATCATGGCCTGACTCATCAGTATACTCCGCCGCCGCGATTCCGCCTGCATTCCTCTCCTTCCTACCGCGCTGCCGGTCGGTTTATTCCCGCCGTCATTTACTGGAATACGCCGCGTCGCGGGACGGTATAGAACCGCGACGCCCTCGAAAGGAGCCGAATCATGCGAACCCCATTCCGAATCGTCTTCCTCCTTACGCCCCTCCTGGCGGCCGCGGGCGGCTGCAACGCCAGGACGCCGGCGAGCCAGGCGGACGCTCACAGCATGCCGGACATGCCCAACATGGCGGCCAGCGCCTCCGGGCCGGCCAAGCCCGACAAGGCCGACATGCCCGACAAGCCCACGACGGACAAGACCACGACGGACAAGAGCGCCCCGACCAAGATCGTCATCGACAACTTCACCTTCGACCCGCACGTGCTGACGGTCGCCGTCGGCACGGAGGTCGTCTGGGTCAACCGCGACGACGTGCCGCACACTGCCACCAGCACGACCAAACCCAGGGCCTTCGACTCCGGCGCCCTCGACACCGACCAGACGTATTCCCACGTGTTCACGACGGCGGGGGAATATGAGTATTTTTGCGCCGTTCATCCGCACATGACCGGCCGCGTCGTCGTCAAGTGACCCCAATCCCCGAAAGGAGACTCGCAATGAACGATCGCATCACCAAGGACCCCCACAACGACGGCATCGACCGCCGCGGCCTGCTCAAGTGCATGGCCTGGGTCGGCGCCGGCGTGGCCTTCACCGTGAGCGGCGGCGTCCTGGCGTCGCGGTTGCTTGGAGGCAAGGCCGCCGAGGCCGCCGCCGACGACAAGGGCGACTTCACCTTCGTCCAGGTCAGCGACAGCCACATCGGCTTCAGCAAGGCGCCGAACACCGACGTGGCCGGCACGCTCAAGATCGCCGTGGACAAGATCAACGCCCTGCCGACCGCCCCCGCCTTTCTGCTGCACACCGGCGACCTGACCCACCTGTCGAAGCCCGAGGAGTTCGATGCGGTTGCGGAGATTTTGAAGGGGGCGAAAGTCGGCAAGACTTTCTTCACGCCGGGCGAACACGACGTGTTCACCGACGACGGCAAGCGCTATCTGGAGCGCTACGGCAAGGGCGTGCAGGGCACGGGCTGGCAGAGCTTCGACTACCACGGCGTCCATTACATCGGCCTGGTCAACGTGATGAACCTCAAGGCCGGCGGCCTCGGCGTGCTGGGCCAAGACCAGCTCGACTGGCTGAAGAAGGACGTATCCGGCCTCGGCGACAGCACGCCGATCGTGGTGTTCGCGCACGTGCCGTTGTGGACGGTCTACGAGAAATGGGGGTGGGGCACGTCCGACGCGGAGCAGGCATTGGCCCTGCTGAAGCGCTTCGGCTCCGTGACGGTGCTGAACGGCCACATCCACCAGGTGCTGCAGAAGATGGAAGGCAATGTGACGTTCCACACGGCCTGCTCGACGGCGTTCCCGCAGCCGGCGCCGGGCAAGGCGGAGTCGCCGGGTCCGGTGAAAGACGTGCCGGCGGACAAGCTGAAGAGCGTGCTGGGGCTGACGAAGGTGAACTATGTCGAGGCGAAAAGCGCGCTGGCGGTGATCGACCCGACGCTGGAGTGACGGCGCCGGTCACGGCCCCGTCAGCACCCGCACCAGCGCGGCGGCGGCGGCCCGCGGATCGGCGGCGCGGCAGACGGCTTCGCTGACCGCCGTCCGCCGCGCCCCGGCCGCCGCCGCCGCTTCCACCGTTTGCAGGTTGACGCCGCCGATCACGAAGGCCGGAAGCGCCGTCTCGGCCGACGCCGCCCGCACGAAATCCAGCCCCGCCAGGTCGTGGAATTGCTTCGTCCGCGACGGGAACGTCGGCCCCACGCCGATGTAGCTCGCTCCGTCCAGCACCGCCTGCCGCAGCTGTTCGATGTTGTGTGTGCTGACGCCGACCAGGGCGTCTGGCCCCAGCACGCGCCGCGCCTCCTTGACCGGCAGATCGTCCTGTCCCAGGTGGACGCCGTCGGCCTCGACGGCCCGCGCGACGTCGGGCCGGTCATTGACGATGAACAGCACGTCGGCCTCGCGCGTCCAGCGGCGGACCTGACGCGCCCGTTCCAGCAATTCACGGTCGGACAACTCTTTTTCCCGCAGCTGAACCATACCCGCACCGCCGGCCGCGGCCTCGCGCACCGTCCATTCCGGCGATCCGCCGCAATGCCCGGCTGTCAGCAGCACGCACAGCCGCACGTCGGCCAGACAGTCCCGCGCCGCAGCGCCGATCCCCGCCGCCCGTTCCAGCGTGTAACTGCGGTAACGCAGATGCTCCAGCGCCCGGCCGAGGTCGGCGCCGTGCGCCTTGCCGAACTCCTCCAGGCTGCGCAGCGCTTCCTGCAGCCGTTTCCAGTTCGCCAGCGCCACGGCCGCCAGCGACGCCCTTTCCCCCTCCGCTGCCGTGGAGATGCCGACGCCCACATCGCGCTGCGTCTCGCGCGCCTCCAGCAGATGCTGCGCCGGCAGAACCGCGAGGGCGGCCGTCAGATCATGCCGCAGCCGCTTCAATTCGCCGGACAGGAAGGCGTCGTCCAGGACGAAGCGGCAATAGTCCTCGACGACGCGCAGCCCCTCGCGCGCGCGGTTGGCGCAGGCGTCGAGAATGCGGAGGGAATCGATCCGGCTTGTCGGACCAAGCAGGGGCGGGGTTACCCCGCCCCTACCCTCCTCCACCGGAATGGGCGGCCCCGGCGCCGGCAAGACGGCCGCCTCCAGCCGATCCAGGCGCAGGCCCATCACTTCCATCCGTTGCCGCAGGTCGGCGTCGGCCCGCAGCAGGGCGATCAGCAGCAGGTCGCCGGAGACCGTCGCCTCGCCGACGATCTGCATCCGCGCCCAGGCGGTCGCCTCTGAGAGCGCGATCCGGGTCGCCCGCTGGAAGGGAATGGAGGCGTCGGCGGGGTCGTCCGGCGGCGTGGGCCGATCGCGGCTGTAGGCGCCCCAGTCGAGGCCGGCCTGCACGGCCAGCACGGCGGGCCGGCCCTCTTCCTCGGCCAGCAGGCCGTGCAGCCAGTCGGCCGGCCTCACGTCGGCGCCCGAAGCGCGGGCGAGACGGCGGGCGTAATCCAGGGCCCGTTCGACGGCGGGGGTCAGGTCGGGTTTCATGGCAGGCGCCTTCCGTCGGGACGATTGCCTGACGGATATTCTAGGGCAGCCGCGTGAAAAACGCCGTGAAATGGCCTTGCCGCGGCCGGCGCCTTCTGTCATAAAAAAACCAAGTCGGCCGCCGCCCCTTTAGCTCAATTGGCAGAGCAACTGACTCTTAATCAGTAGGTTGTAGGTTCGACTCCTACAAGGGGCATCTCTTACATAGACGAGAAGCCGGCCGGGCATGGCCCGGTCGGCTTCGTTCATATGCGCCGCGCCCGCAGCAACGCATTAGGATTCCTACCCGTCAAGCCCCCGTCAGCCTTTCGGACGGACGCATTCCAGTAGCGGCGGCTGGGATCGAACCAGCGACCTTGGCCTTATGAAGACCCTGCTCTAACCGCTGAGCTACGCCGCCAAGTTATTGTATCTCTTCAGCTTGCGTCGAATCCGCTTCTTCCTCCTACTGACCTTTACACCCGCTTCTACACCCGCCACAATCTCGGTAGAAATGGCCGGGGCGGTGCAACGTCCCCGGCCGCGCCCTAAGCGACGCACACTGTTGAGAAGCAAATCGCCGTGAGCAAACCCAATTCTACCGCGCCTGAGACACCCGACAAGCCTGCCAAGCCGGACAAGCCCCGCCCCGTCTTTCCGCTCTTCGCGCACGCCGCGGGAGTGTGGGCCAAGAAAACCCGGGGCAAGATGCACTACTTCGGGCCGTGGGCCGACCCCGACAGTGCCCTGGCGAAGTACCTGGAGCAGAAGGACGCCCTGGACGCTGGCCGCAAGCCGCGGCCGGACCCCGACGCCGGCGACCGTCAAGGACGCCGTTAACGGCTTCCTGAACGCAAAGCAAGCGCTCCTTGACGCTGGAGAGCTGTCCCCGCGCACCTGGGCCAACTACAAGCGGGCAACCGTCCTGCTTATCGACCACATGGGTAAGACGCGGCTGGTGTCCGACCTCGACCCCCAGGACTTCGCCGCGCTGCGGAACAAGATGGCGAAGAAATGGGGTCCGCACCGGCTGGCCGTGACCATCCAGCACGTTCGGGCTCCCCCGCAGGCGCGCCGGCCGGCCCCTGCAACGCGGCCAGCCGACTCGCATACGCCCGCCGCACGCGCTCCAGATCCTTCGCCGTCAGCCGCGCCTTTACCGCCGGCTTCAGATCCCCGCCGATCCGCTGCAACTCCGCGACCGTCTCAGCCAGCGTGTACCGCCCCGCGTACTCGCGGGTCATCTCCGCCGACCGCCGGCCCCGCTCCGCCTCCTGCCGGGCCAGCGCCTCGGCATCCTGCACCCCCACCTCGTTATCTGTCGGCGGCGAGGCCGTTGTCTGCTCGCCGGAGCGCGGGCGAGCAGCCGGTAAATGAATAGCGGGGAGGCGAGCGGGGGATGGACCAAGCACAAGGCCGGGCACGCCATCGGAGCTGCACAGCAAAGCAAAGGAAAAAGCTGTGCTTCCGTCGAGGAGCCGGTCAGGGCCGGGATACGCAGGCGCGGGTAGGAGGCCGGGCGACGGAGCGGCGGTCGATCAGTCCGAAGCAGATTGGCGGAAGTACGGTTTCTGCGGAGGTGGGGCGGACCGCGGCGCGCAAGACTTAGCCCGGATATACATGCTCCCAGGTCAGAGAACGTTGCAGAGCGAGTCTATCCATGCTTTCTGGTCCCGGGGACAAAGCTGACTGCACGGCAACGGCATCCCGCGGTTCAGGCACGGTCCGCGAGCGCCGCATCTGGATCTTGAGTGGGTGACGTTGCGGCGCAGACCGCTACGAACAAGTGGGTTCGTATCGGGAGTTCTATCTTCAAGCGGGTATCCGCCGAAGGGGCCGTCGGTTCTGGCGCGCAGATCAAGCGCCGGCAGGGGCGCGGCCGGTGAGATAGCGCCGTTGGCGTAAGATCTCACCGGCCGTCTTGTTTCCAGCCGCCCTCTCCCGACCCGCAGACCGAGCGCCGACATGGCGCCGGGCCGGAGAGGGGCCCGATTGCCGGCGGAACCTCCCCGGCCCGTTGCGCTCCCGTTCCGCGCACGGACGGCGCGGCCTCACCAGGTCCACGGTGGGTCTGCCGTGGGTGCGAGGGCCGCCGACTGGGCCCCATCCAGGTCGGCGAAAACCAGATCGAGGACATGGTAAGCGGCCGCTCCATGCGCCGGGCTGGGCGGCGTGGAAGCCAGGGGAACCGCCTTGCTGCCGCCGGCCGCGCCGGTGCTCGGCGCGCCGGCCGCCGGTGCCAGGCTCGGCCATGTTGCAGGCGGGACCTGTACCGCACCCAGCCCGGCGCCGTCGCCCTGGCCGAGGACGCCGATCCGCAGCGAGTTGGGCACGCCGTTGCCGCCCTGGTCCCCGGCCGCGTGGATCACGCCAAAGAGGCCGCCGGTGGAATCGCCCGGCTTGTTGGGCCCTGCGTCAAAGAAGAGCTGGTTCGTCTTGCCGCTGTCCGGCGTGCCGTCGCCGAATTCCAGGTCCCACAGGCCCTTGATGGCGATCGGCGCGCCGTCCGGCTGGCGCAGCTGTCCCAGGTAGGCGCCCGTGGCCGGGTCGAAGACGTTGATGTTGCCGGCCCCCGCCACGTTGCCTATCAAGATGTCGTTGCTGTACGCGCCGAAGTTCGCCGGCGCCTGGGTGATCCCCCACGGGTTTGCCAGCGGACCCTGGCCGGGGGCGTTGGCGGCGAAATGGTTGGGCGTCAGCAGGTTGCCGTCGGTGTTGAACACGTCCACCACGCCGCCGTTGAAGTCCTTGAGCGAGGCGAAGGTGACGTAGAGCTTGCCGTTCACGGTTTGCACCGACCAGGCACCAAAGCTTGGCTCAATGCTCGTCACGGTCGAATCGGTGAAGGAGCCGATGGCCTTGAAGTCGCTATTGAACATCTCCACGCGGT
>DATKHW010000150.1:0-4387 GCA_035546275.1 Gemmataceae bacterium | reverse complement strand
TAGGGATTCGCGGGGGAACGGCGAAGGGCCGGTGTGAGCCGGCTGGTGTGGTCACTCACCACAGACGGCGAACTCCATAAAGGTCGAACGCCGCGTCGTTGCCCACGATTGGGATCGTTTCAACCTTCGCCTGAGCGATCAGGAGTCGGTCGAAGGGATCTCGATGATGGAGCGGCAGCGTCGTCAACAGGCTGGTATGCTTCGGCTCGATCGGCAGGATGTCAAAGTCGTTGCCGACGATGCCTCGTTGCAGGAAATCATCGTAGGGAGCGTGGAGATTGAGCTTCCCCAGGCCGACCTTGATGGCGATCTCCCAGTAGCTGGCCGGGCTGATGAGAATATCGTTCGCCGGGTCGTTGATGAGGCTCTGGGAGCCGGCGCTCAACTGCGGGTCGTTCAGCACGAACCACAGGAAGGCGTGCGTGTCGAGCAGCAGCCTCATTCCATGTACTCCGCGAAATCTTTCAGATGCTCCTCGTCGTCGGCGACGATGGTCAGCATTCCCTTGCAATTGCCGGGCTGGCGGGGCTTCCGTTTGGGTCGCTCCTCGGCCACCAGCCGGGCCACCGGCTTCTGATCGCGGGTGATGACGATCTCCTCGCCCGGCTGAAGCCGTTCGATCAGCTGCGGCAGGTGGGCCTGGGCTTCTTCGAGGGTGACGGTGGACATGGCGCGGCTCCGTCATGGGAGAATGCAATCATTCCGTGGTCATCGTCGCTCCGTGGTCTGGGACGGGCCGCTGTCCGGTGCGGCCGATGGGCATGTTTTAGGGATTCGCGGGGCAATGGCGAACGGGCAACCTTAGCCAGCTGGCGGCGCATTCTACGGCGAAGGTGGTGCAGCGACGGCTGGGAAGTGGGCGAAGTCACGGTCATTCGCCGCAGCCCTCGTAGATGCTCTCGCGGCTGACATCGGCATGGAACCCCGGCGGATACCGGCCGGCGCGGCTGCGGACGATGGTCAGAAGCTCATCGAAGCGGTCCTTCCACTGGTCGTAGGGAAGCTCACCAGGTGGAATGGGCGCATGGCCGTTTTTGACCTCCGCGCCGGCGACACGTTCCAGGGCGGGGATGATGAGCTGCTCCACCGTGACGTTCATGGCGGCAGCCCGGCGGACCAACTTTTCGTAGGTGTCCGCAGGGATGGCGAGGTGCGGCATGGGGAACCTCCTGCGGCTATCCTAGCATGGCCCGTCACGGGGCGGCAACCGCCGGGGGCGAGACGGGCCGCGGTCCGATGCGTCCGATAGGCGATTCGCAGGGGAACGGCGAAGGGCAGTTTTGAGCCTCTACTTCGGCCAATTCATCTACTGCCCCGGCTCGGGTGGAAAGGCAGGTGGCCGCACGCGCTCCATGTTCTCTCGCCGCAGCGACTCGGTGTCCTGCCCCGGCTCGGGTGGAAAGGCAGGTGGCCGCACTGTGGGCAGGGGCGGCGGCAACTCGCCAACTTTGATTAGCGCTTTCCAGGCGGCGACGGCCGGTTCGCGCTCGTTCTCGCTCCACGCGGCGTTGTAAGGCGGCAACGGCACGCGCGCCCCGGCCGATAGTGTAAGCAGCTGCGAGTAGGCGAGTTCGCGGATCACCAAATCCTCGTGCCTCAGCAGGCCCGTCAGCTTGTCGAATGTCGCTGCCTGTCGGGTTTCGTTGATAGGGATGTCGTGCAGCAGGGATAAACAGGTCCTGGCATCCACGGCGCGGATGTGCTGGCCATCGACGAGTAGCCCATCTCCCTTCTTCTCATCGTACAGCACCAGCCGTTTGGCCAGGTCGCGCGCCATCCAGCGGCGCAGGGTGAAAGCGGCCGCGACGCGGTCGATGGCGTGGGCTTCGCTCTCGTCGGTGCAAAGGAGGTCCAGCGCGTATTTCACATTGTCGGTCGCGCCTAATGAGTAGATGGCGAGAAGGCGCAGCATCGGCTTCTCGTACGGCTTCCCGAGTCGGGCCTGCAGCAGCGCATCCTCGACCGTCTTCTTATCCGTCATGAGCAGGCTCAGGCTATCCAGAGCCTCGCGCATTGAGGCGATTACATCGCACTGCTCCTGCGAGGTGCCAACACGCGGCGTCTTGCTCCACACGGCCTGGACCAACGGCCAGTCGTTCATCAGCACCGGCAGCGGCTCGGTCGCGCCGCGCCCTTTATTGTCCCAGAGTACGTGGGCGCGCGGCGTCAGGTTCGAGTATTCGCGCGAGTTGATTTTGACGCCGGCCCGCCCCGAGAAAACGTAGAGATCCAGGCTCCGGAGCGGTGCCTCGTCGCTGTAATAGATGTCGCCAAAGTAGGTCTGCATCAGAGCCACACCGACCTCGGTGTCCGGTTCCATCAGCGTCAGATCCCAAACCTCGCCAGCGAAGCGGAGACGCACCTTGACCGGATCTTTCGCCCGGTGGCTGGACAGGTAGATGCGGCCGCGGTCCAGCGTCAGATCGGCGTCGAAGGCCTGCTCCGGCTGGTGCAGCCGCACCGCGCTTTCCATCAGAAAATTCATCATGGGCTGGATGGCGAACTGGGGCACGTTGCCGTGCAGCAGAACGCTAGCGCCGCCGTCGGGTCCGAGGGCCAGTTCGCTGTTGTAGCCTGGCAGGCTGACCAGGTTGTCGCCGCTGAAGACGTCGCTCTTGCCGGTCGGCGGCAGCCGTTTCCAGTCCGGCTGGCCAGCCTCGCGCTGGACGAGTATGCTCGGCTCGCCTCGCGCCGGTGCCAAGTAGGTGCCAACGGAAGCGCGCGCCTCGCTCGGCGGCTTTGGCTGCTCGTCCGGCTGTTTCGGCTGCTGATCCAGCAGCTTTGGTCGTTCTTCCGGCGGCGCGACGGTGATGGGCGTGTTTTTGCCGGGATCCGGCGCGCTCCCGCGCGGCGTCAGGATGCGGATCACCGTGGCTGCGACCTTAGTCACGCCCGTCGCCTCCGTCAGCCCCAGCCCACCGAATAGGAAGACCAGCACGACGGCCGCCAGCATCCACCGGCGCAACCAGCGCGGCCGCGCGGGGGCCGGTTTCTCCGCCGCCGTCAGCGCAACGACCGCCGGGTCTTGCAGCTGGGCCAAGCGGCCACTGAGCAACTCCGCCACTTCTGCGGCCGACTGAAAACGCTCCTCCGGCTCCTTAGCGTGCAGCTGCTCTACGATCGCCGTCAACCACTCCGGAATCTCCGGGTTAATCTCACGGATTGGCCGCGGCGTATCCTCGCACACGCGCTTGAGCACCGCCACCGTCGTGCTGGCGCGGAAGGGCGGCCGACCGGTACACATCGCGTACAGCACGCTGCCCAAGCTGAACAGATCGCTGCGCTGGTCGATTTGCAATCCCCCCGCCTGCTCGGGCGACATGAACATGGGAGTGCCCGCGATCACGCCGCTTTGAGTGAGGCTGGCGTCGTCCACCGCGCGGGCCAGGCCGAAGTCCGTGATCTTGACTCGCTCCACGCCGTTCTCCAGGAGGATGTTCGCCGGCTTGATGTCGCGGTGCATCAACCCATGCTTGTGCGCCGCCGCCAAGCCCTCGGCGACTTGTATCCCAATCCGCAGGATGTCTTTCAACTCGACAGGGCCGCCTTGCGCGATACGCTTCTCCAGCGTAGCGCCGCCGATGTATTCCATGACCAGGTAGGGGACGGGTCCGGTTTCCTGAACCCCGTGAATGCTGACAACGTGCTCGTCGCGGACGGCCGCCGCCGCGCGAGCCTCACGGACGAAGCGTTTGCGGGCCGTGCCGCTGACCGCCAGCTGCGGCGCCAGCACCTTGATCGCCACGACGCGCTGTAGTGACGCATCGCGGGCCTTGAGCACCACACCCATGCCGCCGGCGCCGACGACGGCCAGCACTTCGTACTGATCGAGCCGGCCGAGCGAGCTGGGTTCCTGCGATGGGGCCAGGAACGCCAGGGCGTCCTTTTCCGCCTCCGGTCGCGCTGGTTCGGCATCCGTCGCACCGAGCTGTTCGCAAGCCGGCGCCGGCGTGGCGCCCTCGGTAGGCGGCTGCTCCGGCTTGGCGGCGGCTACCTGCTGGACGGCCGGCACGTTCAGGTAGTCCCCTGCCTGGTCATGCGCTTGCAGCAGCGCCTCGACCCGCCGGCGCATCGCCGGATCGTCGGCGCAGGCCTCGTCGAGGAAGGCCGATCGCTCGGCGGCGTTTTGCTTTTCCAGGGCGGCCGCGAACAGCGTTTCGTCGGTCATGGGTCCGGCTCCTCACCTGTGCGTCGGGGGCTTCTTCCTTACCGTGCGAAATCCGCGACCGAATTGGATCAGCCGGGTTGCGGATTTCCCGATTCCGGCGGAGCGCCGCTGACAGACTGGTAGAGCCAGGCGCGGGCGTAGGCCCAGTAACGCTTGGCCGTGGCGGAGGAAATGCCGAGGGCGTCGGCCGCCTCTTCGATGGTCATGCCTGCGAAGTAG
>DATKHW010000149.1:0-2521 GCA_035546275.1 Gemmataceae bacterium | reverse complement strand
GTCGCAAACGCACAAGCCACGGCGAGCTGGGCAAGAATCACACTGGGGATCGCATACGTCACCGGCACGAATTGTTCCACGAACTTGCCCGGCGGCGTCTGAAATAGGATCAAGAGACAGAGGCCGACCACCAGCGGCGGCAGGACGATCGGCACGTCCAGCAGCACGTCCACGACCCGGCGGCCGGGGAAGCGGAAGCGCGTCAGCAGATAGCCGAGCGGCACGGCGGCCCAGACGGACAGGACGGCCGTGATCGTGGACGAGATCAGGCTGAGCCAGACGGCGTAGCGAATCGCGGGATTGGCCAGGAGGTTCCACACCTGACCCGGCGACGTGTAGGACGCCTCCGCCGCCAGCATGGCCGCGATCAGAAGGACGTAGGTGCCGCCGAGAATCGAAAGGGAGAGGAAAAAGGGCCAATCGGCGGCGGCCGCCGAAGTGCGGGGTCGGCCCATGTCTACTTCGTCGCCTCGCGCCAGTGGAAACCGACCGCCTCGAAGCGCCGCCGCGATTCCGGCGAGCGCAGCCGATCCAGCAATCGGCCCGTCAGCTGCTTGTAAATCGAGTCCTTGCCGATCGCCACCGGCTGCACGGCCACGGCGCAGGGAATGTCCTTGATGGCGATCGCGTCCAGCTTGTCGGCGGCCCCGGCGGCGTTGCTGACGTAGGCGATTACCGCATCGAGCGCGCCGAGCCGCAGCTCGTTGACCAGCAGATCGCCCGTCGGCAGCTGCGCGACCACATTCGCCATCACCGGATCGTGAACGCCGCCCTGCTTCAGCGTCTCCTGCGTCAGCGCGCCCAGGGCGCACTGCTTCTCATGGCCGACGCCGACGCGCAGACCGGGTTGTCCCAAATCCGTAAGCGATCGGATATGATGCGGATTCCCTTTGGGGACGAGAATGACGAGCTGGTTCGTGGAAACCGGCGTCGCGTCCAGAAAGAGGTCGTGCACCTGCGTCATGAACGACTGGTCGCAGGCGAAATAGGCGTCGGGGCTTTGGCCGTCGGTCCGCATCTGGCCGACGAGGATGCCGCAGCCGTTGTAGACGCGCGTCACGCGGACCCCTTCGCGCTTCTCGAATTCGTCGAGGGTGTCGTCGATGGCCGGCCGCAGCATGGCCCCGGCGAAAACGCGCAGCTCCGGCGCCGCCGCCCACGGGTCGCCGTCGATCGGAACGAAGCCGGCGGCCGCGAACATCGGCAAACCCCGATCGCTGGCCGCCAGATAGCGGGCGAAGCGCAGGGCGGCCGTCGGCTTGTCCGTGCAGCTCAGCACGCCGACGGCGACGTGGGCGTGTATGTCGGCCAGCTCCGCCAAGGAAATCGTCTCCACGTCCGCCAGCTGTTTCGCCGTGGCGTCCCAGACGAAACCGGCGTCGGCGGCGCCGATGACGACGTCGTTGGCCGCGTCGTTCACCGTCGGCTTGGTCACGACGACGTTTTTCTCCACGGCGTCCCAGCGCCCCGCCTTCTTCAGCGCCTCGACCGTCAGCTTGCCGGCTGCCGCCGCGTGCGGATCGGCAATGACCAATCGAACGCCGTTGCGGGTTAGATCATTCAGCGAATACAGCTTTTTCGGATTGCCCTTGGGCACGATGACCACCGGCATCATGCGGGCCAGCGGCAGAATCTCTTGGACCAACCCCTTGGCGCGGGCGGTCTGGAGATAGCTGTCGTCGCCGGGCAGATACAGGTCGCCGCGTTTGGCCGCCTCGACGCCGGCCAGAAGGATTTGCGAGCCGCCGAATTGCAGCTGGATTTCGACGCCGTAGTTCTGCTGGTACTCCCGAGCGGCCTCTTCCACGGGCTTGCGGATGCCGGCGGCGCAATAGACGACCAGCGGTCGCCGGTCGGGGTCGATGGACCGGCGCTTCCAGCCGTCCCAAATAAGCCAGCCGACGAGCACGGCCAGCACGGCGATGGACGCGAGGAAAGCCAGCCAGGCCATATTGACCCGACCGGATCGAGCATGTCGGAAAAGCATAGCAGCGCCTGGCGCCCCCTCACCCTACTCTCTCCCCCACCCGGGGGGAGAGGGTAGGGGGCGGCGTGGTTAGAAGCTGGCGGTGACGTTGTCTTCGCGGCGCCGGCCGTCGCGGGAAAGGAACACGAACTGGCGTTCGCAAATGCGGATGGCGTCGCCGGATTTCAGCGACGTGGGGTGAGCGATGCGGACGCCGTTGAGGTAGACGCCGTTTTTGGAAGCGGTGTCGTGCAGTTCAAACCCGGTTTGGGAGTGGACGAGGATGGCGCAGTGACGGCGGGAAATAAAGCAGTCCGAAACGACCACGTCGTTGTCCGACGATCGGCCGACCGTGTTCAAGCCGACCTTCAGCGGGTAGATGTACTGGTCGTCGGCCAGCCAGCACGGCATCGAGCCGGATTTCACCTGGTTGGCTTTTTGGATGAGCGTATTGGAAGGGGCCGAATCCGGATCGTCGGACTCGCGCTCGGCGTAGATCGTCTGGTTGCCGCGCGCTTCCAACAGCGCCTCGCGCGCGCGGCGGTAGTCCTGCCG
>DATKHW010000148.1:0-8574 GCA_035546275.1 Gemmataceae bacterium | reverse complement strand
CGACCCACCCTGCACGCTTTCGTGGGCTTATTCCTGCATCGCCCTTAGAACTTCAGCGGATCGTCCTTCTTGCCTGTAACCGCGGTGGACGCAGCCGCTTCCGCCGCCTTGCCGCCCTTGCCCGCCGCCTTGGCGGCCTTGGCCGCTTCCTTGGCCGCCTTCTTCGCCGCCTCGGCTTCCTTGAGCGTCTCCTCGTTGGTCAGGTTGCGGAGGATGGCGTTCTTGACCATCTTGATCCGCACCTTGTCGTCGATCTCGACGACGATCTCGTCTTCCTTCTCGGCCACCGACACGATCTTGCCGTAGATGCCCGAGTGGGTGATTACCTTGTCGTTCTTCTTCATCTGGTTGAGCAGGGCCTGCTTTTCCTGCTCCTGCCGGCGGGCGCTGGGCCGGAGGATGAGCATGTAAAAGAGCAGGATGCCGATAGGCAGCAGGAAGATGAGGGGGTTGTCGAAGAGCGATCCGCCGCCCTGGGCCTGGCCGCCGCCGGCGGGGGGGTTCGCCGCCTGGGCGAGGAGAATCATCAGGTGGTTGTACATCGAAAGGCCCTCGCGCCGTTAAGCTGCCGGCCAGCGGGGGGCGTCAGCCCCCTGATTCCGCATTCCGTCGCCGACCGTGTGAAGAATCAGGGGGCTGACGCCCCCCGCTCGCCGGATCGTGTGTCTCCTCTTGCGACTGAAACGATCATCTTAAAGCGATTCGCCCCAACGGGCAAGGCGGACCGCCGTGAACTCGGCCAGCCGTCCCGCCGCGATCGCTTCGCGCGTCTGCGCCATCAGCCGGCAGTAAAAAGCGACGTTGTGCAGCGACAGCAACGTGGCACCCAGCATTTCCCGCGCCGCAAACAAATGGTGCAGGTAAGCCCGGCTGAAACGACGGCAGGTGCAGCAGGGGCAATCGGACTCCAACGGGGCCGAATCTCGCTTGTGAATGGCGTTGCGGAGCCGGAGCGGGCCGCCGTCGGTGAAGGCGGAGGCGTTGCGGCCGTTGCGCGTCGGCAGGACGCAGTCGAACATGTCCACGCCGCGGGCCACGGCGGCGAGAATGTCCTGCGGCCGGCCGACGCCCATGAGATAGCGCGGCCTGTCGGCCGGCAGCAGCGCGGCGGCGGGGCCAAGCACGGCGACCATCTGTTCCGGCGTCTCGCCGACGCTGAAGCCGCCCAGGGCGTAGCCGGGAAAATCCATCGCCGTCAGCGCTTCGGCGCAGCGGCGGCGCAGGTCGAGGTCGGGGCCGCCCTGGACAATGGCGAAGAGCGCCTGATCGGGCCGGCGGTGGGCGGCGCGGCAGCGCTCGGCCCAGAGAATGGTGCGGCGCACCGCCTCGTGCAGCGCGTCCGGCCCGGCTTGAAACGGCGCACATTCGTCCAGACACATGGCCACGTCGGCGCCGAGGTTTTCCTGGATCGCTGTGGCCCGTTCCGGCGTCAGCTCCAGGAGGGCGCCATCGATATGCGATCGGAATACGGCGGAATGATCGGTGATTTTCCGCATTGGGGCGAGGCTATAGACCTGAAATCCGCCGCTGTCGGTGAGGATCGGCCCGTCCCAGCGCATGAAACGGTGCAGTCCGCCCATCTCGGCGACGAGATCGTCGCCGGGACGAAGGGCGAGGTGGTACGTATTGCCGAGGATCATGCGGACGCCGGCCGCTTCGAGCTGATCGGGCGTCAGGCCCTTCACCGTCGCTTGCGTGCCGACGGGCATAAAAATCGGCGTGTCGACCACGCCGTGCGGCGTATGCAGCCGGCCGACGCGGGCGGGGCCGTCGGTGGACAGGACTTCGAAGCGGATGGACATGAAAAATGAACTCACCGCGGAGAACGCAGAGAGCGCAGAGAAAGGACCAAAATGTATTCCAGAGGAGCTGCGTCGCCGTTGAACAGTTTTTTCTCTTTCTTCTCTCCGCGCTCTCTGCGTTCTCCGCGGTGAAATGCTTCTTCAATCCCCTCGCAGCGACAACCCATACGCCTGCAGCTTCTCGCGCACCTCCGCCAGCGAGGTCATGCCGAAGTTCTTCGACTCCAGCAGTTCGTCGGCGGTGCGCTGGACCAGGTCGCCCAGCGTATTGAGGCCCAGCCGATTCATGCACTTGCGGGCGCGCACCGACAGGTTCAGCTCGCTCACCGGCTTGCTCAGCACCGCCTGTTCCTGCTCGCTCAGCGCCTGCGTCGGCCGGAAACGCATGTCGTTCTGCGCTCCCTCCTCCAGCGATTGGCCGATCCGCAGGCCCTTCGACGCCAGCATCTCCTTGATCTCGGTCAGCGACGTTTCGCCGAAATTCTTGCTGCTGAGCAATTGCTGCTCGTTGACGCGCGTCAGGTCGCCGAGCGTCTTGATGTTCATCTTCTTCAGGCAATTGCGGCTGCGCACCGACAGCTCGAAGTCGGTCACGGGAATCTCCAGCACCTGGCTGAAGCGGCTGAAGGCGTGTTCCTCCTCCGGGCTGTAGTACATGTTGCGCGAGGCCTGGGCGTCCTTGTGGAACAGGCGCGCCTGTTCGTCGGTCGGGTCGGCCGCCAGCACCCGGCGATAACATTCCTCCGCCTTGTCGTATTTCTCATGGTCCTCGTAGAGCACGCCCAGGTTTTTCAGCGTGCCGACGTTGACCGGCGGATTCTTGAGACAGCGCTCGTAGTATTGGATGGCGTCGTCGTCGTTGCCGGCCAGGTCGTTGGCGTGGGCGAGCTGGAACAGGGCGTTGGTGTGGCCGGGGTCCAGCTCGACGGCCTTTTCCAGGTGCCCAACGGCCTTGGCCCGTTCGCCGTCGGCCAGGTCGCAGCTGGCGAGCTGGTAGTGATACTCCGCGTTGTGGCTGCTCTGCTGTTCGAGCTTGGCGAGAATGGAGCGGGCGTGGGCGATTTGGCCCTGCTGGCGGTTGATGCCGGCGCGTTGCAGTTGCACCTGGCTGGCGGTGTAGCCGAGCTTTTCCGCCTTTTCGAAGGCCTTGAGGGCCTCATCGTAGTCCAGGCGCGAAACGAGAGCGCGGCCGAGGTAGTAGTTGGCCAGCGCGCCTTCGGCCTGCTTGAGGTTCTCCACGGCCTGGGCGGTGTAGCCGAGGAAGAAGGAGGCGATGCCGAGCTTGAGCCGCCAGCGCTTGGCGACGGCGCCGGTCGCGCCTTCCAGCTTTTTCTTGATGGTTTCGGCCACCTCGCGGAGGGTGCGGTACTGGGCGCCGCCCTGGGCGAGGGCGTTGCGGATTTGCTGGACGGTGCCGGAGTCGCAATCCTCGCGCTCAAGCAGAAGGGCTTTCAGATCAATCATCATCGGCTCAGCCATGCGGCAATCTCCGGAAAACAGAGCGCCCGTGCGTTGTTCGGGGTCGGAATGGGTTAGTATAACGACGACGGAAGATCGTGCAAGTCCGGCCCCGGCGAGCGGCGCGGCGTAAGGGAGCCCGCAGCGAAAGCAAGGGCTGTCCCTTGCTTGCGCTGCGGGCTCCCCAATAGAAAACAGCAACCATGTCCCGGTCCCGCAGCGAGACCCCCTTGCCGCCCTGTTACGCCATCGTGCATCCAGGCCTCGAACCCGTGGCCTCCGAAGAGATCGAGCGCGAACTCGGCGGCGAAGTCAAGCGTCTCGGCCGCGGCCTCGTCGTCTTCCGCGTCCCGCGCATCGACGATTCCCTCCTGCAACTGCGCACCACGGAGGACGTTTTTCTGCTGGCCTGGGGCACGGATCAGCTCACCTTCCGGGCCGAGGACCTCGACAAGATTCAGCGCTGGACGGCCCGCGAGGCGGACTGGGATCGGCTGCTGCGTCTGCACCACGCCGTCCGGCCCAAACCGAAAGCCCGGCCCACCTATCGACTTATTACACAGATGGAAGGCAAACACGGCTACCTTCGCCGCGACGCCGGAAGGGCGCTGGCGCGCGGCCTGGCCGGCAAGCTGCCGGAAAGCTGGAAGCCGGCCGAGGAAAATGCGGCCGTCGAAATCTGGCTGACCATCGACGGCGCCACGGCGGTGTGCGGCCTGCGGCTTTCCGACCGGACGATGCGGCATCGGACCTACAAGCTGGAACATCGGCCGGCGTCGCTGCGGCCGACCCTGGCGGCGGCGATGGTGCGCCTGGCCGAAATCAGACCGCCGCACGTCGTCCTCGATCCCATGTGCGGCGCCGGCACGCTCCTGGCGGAGCATCTGGCGGCTTCGAGCGGCGCGCCCTGGAAGGGCGTGGCACGCCCGCCGGCGCTCGGCGGCGACATTGACGGCGGGGCGGTCCGGGCGGCGACGGCCAACCTGCGCCGCCTGGGTCAAGTCGCGCTGACCCAGTGGGACGCGACGCAATTGCCGCTGGCGGACGCTTCGGTGGACCGCATCGTGTCCAACCCGCCCTTCGGCAAGCAGCTCGGCCAGCCGGAGGAGATCGGGCCGCTGTATGGCCGCATGATCCATGAATACGATCGGGTTTTGCGGCCGGGCGGTCGGGCCGTGCTGCTGAGCAGCGACGCCGACAAGCTGCGCTCGGCCGTGCAGGCGGTCGGCTGGAAATCGCTGCGGCGGTTGACCGTTCGGATTCTGGGGCAGACGGCGACGATCGGAGTCTGGCGGAAGGCCGGCGAATGAGATAAGATGGCCGAAGTCGAACCCATCCGGCCCCCTCACCCTACCCTCCCCCCCAGCGGCTGGGGGGGAGGGTAGGGTGAGGGGGCAGAGCAGGGAAACCCCTGCGGGGACGCAGCGCATGGCCCTCACCAAGCTCATTTGTCCGGAATGCCAATCGGTCCTGCGGCCGGCCAAGCCGGTGCCGTCGGGCAAGACGGTGAAATGTCCCGAATGCGGCAACCGCTTCGTCGCGGAGGAGACCGACGGCCAGCCGCACAAGGCGAAGAAGCCGGCTTCGCCGCTCACCACGGCGCCCTTGGCCGCGGAGGCGGAACCGGCCGGGCCGCGCAAACCGAAGCGACCGGCCGACGGCAAAACCGCGCCCAAGAAGCCGGGCGCCAAGAAGCCGTCCGCCGCCGATGCGCCGATCGGCTTTGCGGACGACGAGGACGGGGTCGGCCCCACCTACAGCTTCGTGGACCCCGTCGAGAATGAGGACAAGCCGCAGATTGAATATGCGCCCGACATGTCGATCAAGGACCTGCGCGGCCCGGCCCACGGGGCGTTGGTCGCGCCGTCCAACGCCATGATCGCGGTCGGCGGCCTCGGCTTCCTCGGTTGGGTGGCGCTGCTCGTCATCCTGCTGATCCCCACGCTGACGCCCATCGACAACGACGAAACCGACAAGTCGAAGCAAGCCAAGCCGATCATCGGCATCGAACACGGCCTCGGCGCCTTGACCGACGAGAAGGACCCGGGCGCCGAGCTGCCGAGCGATTCCAACCGCCGGGCCATGTTCCAGCTCTTCGGCGTCAACATCGCGGCGTTCAGCATGCTGGCGTGGTATCTGTTCGTCCTGATCTTGCTGCCCATTTTCGTCGGCATGGTGTACTGCGCCTTCGTCACCTACGGAGCCGTGAGGATTCAGAATTTGGAAGGCCGAGGTTGGGGCATCGCGTCGAGCATCATGATGATGCTGCCGCTGACCTCGGCCGGCTTCGTGGCTTCGACGGGCATCCTGGCCACGTTCCTCTTGGGGGGCGTCTTCAGCATCGAGACGGGGTCCGTAACCGGGAGCGTGATCACAATGATATCGCTGGAGCACGTGGTCTGCATCGGCGTGGGCGTATGGGGGTTGATTACGCTGCTGAGCGAGCGCGTGATCAAGGGCTTTGAATACAAGGCGGAATAAGCGGAGCATTGCCGTGCCTCAGAAGAACAAGCGCTGGGTCTTGCTGGCCGTGACCGCGGCGGCGCTGGCCGCCGCCGGTTGCATGCCGCCCAACCGGACGGAGTTCATCGAAAAGCTGGGCTTTGAGAACCGCAGGATCGCCCGCTCGACGCGGTCTTTCCGCAGCGCCATCGCGCCGCTGTCCACGGGCGGAGCGGCCGACGCCGCCGGAGCCCATTCGGCTTACAACGACATGGTGAAATTGGTCCAGGACGTGAAGGGCGAAATGGCGGTCCAGCAACTGCCGCCGGCCAGCTCCGAGGAATCGTCCACGGCCGCCAAAAATCTCCTGCAGGCCTACAGCGATTACCTGGACAAGGAGCAGAGCATTCTGGACGGCCCGATGAAGCAGATTCTGGCCCAGGTGGACGACAACACCATCTCCAACGCCGACAAGGCGAACACCGTCCGACACCTGATGAACGACGTGCGCGACCAGGACGACGTCGCCTACCGGGCGCTGAATCTGGCCCAGCAGGCCTATTGCAACGCGCACAATTACCAGTTCCAAACCCTGGACCAGTACGCGGCGGCCAACAAGAAATAGCGCGGTGCGCTCAGGTGAGAGAACACATGGCGGGCTTCTCGACGGCGAGGTAATCCGAGCAGGTCATTTCGATGGAAATGGCGTGGTCGCCGGCGTTGAAATTGACGGCTGGATTTTCGGACAAAGCGGGATCGCAATAAGTCGGCAGGCCGAAGAGACTGCCGAAGGGCGGAATGCTGCCGGGCTTGAGGCCGGTGAGCCGGTCCACCTCTTCGGGCGCGGCGAAGCGGATGGCCTTGACGCCGAGCGCGGTCCGGGCCTTGCGGCTGTCGAGTTTGCGGTCGGCCGGCATAACCAGCAAGACGAACGCCTCGCCGGCCTTGACGACGAGCGCCTTGGCCCCGCTGGCCAGCGACGTGCCGCGGACCGCCGACGCCTCCTGGCTGGTGAAGACCGGCGCGTGCCGTTGCACGCTGAACGGCACGCCGGCCTTTCGCAGCATTTCCTCGATTCGCTCGAATACCGTCGCGGGCATGGTTCGATTCCTCGACGAACAATACAGAAAACCCCAGCACGCAGCGCCAGCAACTGCTTTCGTCAAAGCTGGGATTCATGACGCTCCGCGCCACAGCGCCGCCAGCAGACGCCGCCAGCCGCGCCAACGTCGGCCGACCGTCGAGGCATGGCCGCTCTCCAGCAGACCGCGCAGCAGGTCGCTCTGCTTCGCCGTGTCTTTGCCGGCCGCCAAATCGTAATGCGGCCGGAACGTCCCGCCGCGCCGGCTGACGACCTGGGCCGTCGTCATTTCCAGCAATCCCTCCGCTCCCTGCGTGGCGCCCCAGCCGCTGTCGCCGACGCCGAGGAACGGCGTGGCCGGATGCGTCGTCGGGGCGACGACGTCGTTGACCGCGACCATGCCGGCCGGCAGCAGCGCCGCCAGCGATTCCGCCTTGCCGCCGTCGCGCGTGAAGATCGAGGCGCCGAGGCCGTAGGGGCAGCGGCCGTTCCAGTCCAGGGCGTCGTCCAGCGCATCGAAGGGAATGACCGCCAGGATCGGGGCGAACGACGGCTCGCGGCACAGGGCGAGATTGGGCCGGGCGTCCACGACCACGGTCGGCGTGAAGCACGCTGGATCGCCGTTCCTCTCCCCCCTCTCCCCTTGGGGGAGAGGGTTCGGGGGTGAGGGGGATGCCACTAAGCGCCCGCCGTCGGCCAGCGCTTCGGCGACCAACCGCTCCGCCAGCCGGGCCTGCGACGGCAGCGCCAGCTTCACCGGGACCGCAGCCGACGCCAATTCCTTGAGACGATCGCAAAACGCCGGATAAACGGAGCGCTGCACAAAGGCCCGGCGAACGGCGATGCAAGTTTGGCCGCGGTTGAGCGTGGCGCCGAACCACGCCGCCGCCGCGGCCAAGTTCACGTCGGCGTCGTGCAGCACGAACATCGCGTCGCAGCCGGAAAGTTCCAGCGTGCAGCTGACGAGGCGCTCGCCGAGCCGGGCGGCGATGCGCCGGCCGACCGCGGCGGAGCCGGTGAAGACGACGTGATCCACGGCCGCTTCGACGAGCGCTTGGCCCGCCTCGCGGCTGGAATCCATGCGCTGAAGCAGGCCGTCGGGGAAGCCGGCCTTGCGGAACAGGCCGTACAGACTTTCCGCGCAACCCGGCGCAACCTCGGACGGCTTCCACAAAACGCCGTTGCCGGCCGCCAGCGCTTGCACGATCTGCACGCCGTTGAGCAGTAACGGATAATTCCACGTCCCAATGACGCCGACGACGCCGCGCGGCCGGCGATATACGCGATCGCTCTGCCCCCACAGCGACAGCGGCCGCTGCGCCGCCGGCACGCGGCGCGGCCGCAGCAGCGAATCGGCCTCGCGTTCCAGGAACAGGCAGGCGTCGGCCAGCGGCAGCAGATCGCCGGCGATCGTTTCTTCGGGAGTCTTGCCGAGCTCTCGCTGGGCCGGCTCGCACAGGGCGTCGCATTCATCGGCGACCAGCCGCCGCAGCGCCCGGACCGGCGTCAGGCGACGGCGCACCGCAAGCTGTTCCCAGGCCGGCTGGGCCGCGCGGATGCGCGCGATCTGGTCGGCGACGGCGGGGACGGTGAGGAGGTCCATGACGGTTATCTTAGTGACTGTCCCATAAGGGGGCAGCTTCTGGGTTGGAGTCCCGGCTACAGCCGGTTTTCCCGCCGAAACCGGCTAAAGCCGGGACTCCAGCGCAGAGGCCGCACCCTTCGGGACAGACTCTTAGTGACTGTCCCATAAGCCTCTCCCTTCTCCCCGGTACTCCGGGGAGAGGGGTC
>DATKHW010000147.1:0-7520 GCA_035546275.1 Gemmataceae bacterium | reverse complement strand
GGCAGCCTGTACAAGGTCGATCCCACCGACGGCAGTTGGAAGCAGCTCGGCGAAGGCGGGGCATGGAAGGAAACGCTCGCCGGCGTCGTCCTCAAAGGCAAGCTGTACACCACGGAGACCAACGGCGGCTTCTACGAAACCGACCTCGGCGACGGCAAATGGGTCCAGCTCGGCAACGCGGAATTCGGCGACACCCTGTTCATGTTCGCCGCGGGGGAGGACGTTTACACCATCGAGAAGAGCGGCAGCCTTTACCGGGTTCATGTCAAGTAGAGGGGTGTGAAGCTTTTACTTGGGTGGTTGCCCTCGTTGCCCTCGTTCCCAGGCTCCGCCTGGGAACGCACTGCCCGCCAGGCTCTGCCTGCCGGATAGAACAGACGCGAGGCAGAGCCTCGCAAGCAGTCCGTTCCCAGGCTGAGCCTGGGAACGAGAAGAAGAGCGGCAGCCTTTACCGCATCCATGTCAAGTAGAGCCGGCGGCTGAATTCTCCTTGCATCGGCCCCTGCGCAGGAGTAACGTCAACCCGGACGACGCGGTTGTTCCTGTACCGGCTGCGTTGCGCAGATGCCGCGGCGGCGGTTTTCGGTTCACGACCCGGCTTCGCCCCGACGGTCGGACGCGGCGCCGGAAAAACTCATTGGGGAGTCTCAAAATGCGTCGCGTAAGTCTGTTCGTGTTCCTGGCCGCGATTCCCTGCGCGGCGATGGCCGATCCGGGCTCGTGGGAGCAGGTGGGGCAAGGCGGGGCGTGGAAAGGGACCATCGCCGGCGCCGTCTTTCACGGCAAGCTCTTCAGCGCCGAGGACAATGGCAACCTGTACATGACGAATCTCGGCAGCGGCGAATGGCAGCAGATCGGCAAGACTCAATTCGGAGGCACGAAGTTCCTCTTCGCCGCCGGCGATCATCTGTGCATGATCAACAAGGGCGGCAGCATGTTCCACGTCGACGTCGAAACGGGCGAGAAAAAGCAGGTGGGAGATCAAGGGGCGTGGAAGGGAACGCTCGCCGGCTCCGTCCTCAAGGGCAAGCTCTACACCACGGAGGACAACGGCGGCCTTTACGTGACCGACACGGAAAGCGGCGAGTGGAAGCAGATCGGCAAGGCGGAGTTCGGCGCCACTGTGTTCATGTTCGCGGCCCGCGACCACATTTTCACGATCGAAAACGACGGCAGCCTTTACAAAGTGGACCCCAGCGACGGCAGCTGGGTGCAGCTGGGCGATGCAGGAGCGTGGAAGGCGACCCTGGGCGGGGCCGTTCTCAAGGGCCGGCTCTACTCGACCGAGAGCAACGGCGGGTTCTACGAAACCAACCTGGAAAACGGCAAGTGGGTCCAGCTGGGCAAGCCGGATTTCGGCAACACGGTCTTCATGTTCGCCGCGGGCGAGAACGTCTATACCATCGAAAGCGATGGGAGCCTCTACCGGGTGTTTGTGAAGTAGAGGCAAGCCGACGGAGGTTGGGAACGAGCCAGGAGCGGCGCGGTGGAAAGAGCCCGCAGCGCGAGCAAGGGACAGCCCTTGCTTGCGCTGCGGGCTCGTTACGCCGCGCCGCACTTGAACGCCGCAAGTCGCGTCTCCGTATTCCGAGGGGGGACGAGCATGGATCAACTCTGGGCGCCGTGGCGGCTGGCTTACGTGGCAGCGGCCCCGCGGCCGACGGAAGACGGCGCCTGCTTCCTCTGCAACGGTCTCGCCGCCGACGAGGACCGCGCCCATCTGATCGTCCGGCGCACGCCGCGCAGCCTCGTGGTGCTGAACCGCTTCCCCTACAACAACGGCCATCTGCTCATCGCCCCGCGAGCGCACAAGGGCGGCCTCGACGAACTCGACGCCGACGAATTGCTGGAAACGATGGAAACGCTGCGCCGCATGATCGGCGTCCTGGACGAACTGATGCGGCCGGACGGCTACAACATCGGCCTCAACCTCGGCCGCGCCGCCGGCGCCGGATTGCCCGGGCACCTCCACTGGCACGTCGTTCCGCGCTGGAACGGCGACACGAACTTCATGCCGATCCTGGCCGACGTGAAGGTCATCGTGCAATCGCTCGATACGCTGTATGATTTACTAACGGCGAGACTGCGAGCGGACTAGCGAGGCGCCACGGCATGTCGGACGACGTCCCCTATGAACCTCCGGATTGGCTGGATTGGGAGGACCGCTCGCTGGCGCCCTATGCGATGAAGACCCGCCGCAGCCGCGGCCGACGCCATCCCGAACCGCCGCATCCCTACCGTACGCTCTATCAGCGCGACCGCGACCGCATCGTCCATTCCACCGCCTTCCGCCGGCTCATGCACAAGACACAGGTGCTGGCCGCCCAGACCAACGACCATCACCGCACCCGCCTGACGCACACGCTGGAAGTGGCCCAGATCGCCCGGACCGTAGCCCGCCGGCTTGGCCTAAACGAAGACCTCACGGAGGCCGTGGCCCTGTCGCACGACCTCGGCCATCCGCCGTTCGGCCACGCCGGCGAAGAGGCCCTCGACCAATGCATGCGCGAGCACGGCGGCTTCGAGCATAATCTCCACGCCCTCCGCATCGTCACTCTCTTGGAGTATCGCTATCCCGATTTCCCAGGACTGAATCTGTCGTGGGAGACGCTGGAAGCGATGGCCCTGCACAGCCGGCGCCGCGACGCGCCGGAAGCCGCGGATTACACCCCCCTCCCCCTACCCTCTGCCCCATCCGATGGGGGAGAGGGTAGGGTGAGGGGGCAGCCGCCTCTGGAGGCGCAGGTCGCCGATGCGGCCGACAGTCTGGCCTACGACGCCCATGACGTGGACGACGCCCTTAGCGTCGGCCTTGTAACCGTGGAGGACATGCAGGAGGTGGAGTTTTGGCGGCGGGCCAGCGAGCAGGCGCAGCAGCGGCACGGCCCCATGGCGCCGGAGCAATTTCAACCCACCGTGGTCCGCTTGCTGATCGCCTGGCAGGTCGGCGATCTGCTGGAGCAGACGGGTCGGCGGATTCGTCAGGAGCGCATCCGATCCGTCGAGGACGTGCGGGCTTTCCCGGAGCCGCTGGTGGGACCGGGGCCGGAAGTGCGACGGCTCAAGATGGAGCTGGAGGAGTTTCTGAACCGGCGCGTCTACCGGCACTACCGCGTGCTGCGCATGGCGGAGAAAGGGAGCCGCATTGTGCGAATGCTGTTCGAGGAGTTCCGCCGGGCGCCGCAATTGCTGCCGCCGCGCTACGCCCATCGCATCGACGGCGCCGGCCCCGAGCGCGTGGTCTGCGACTACGTCGCCGGCATGACCGATCGCTACGCCCAGGATGAGTACCTGCGGCTCTTTCATCCCTCGGCAGCCGTTTGAGGGCTCGATTGCAGCCCGGCCGTCTGCTCCACGAGAGAGCGCGCCAGCGCGGCCGCCGCCTGACATTCGCCCGCGGCTGCCCCGACCGGAGCGAACTTGGCCAGGTCGCAGCGCTGCAGGAAATCTTGCAGCAGCTTGTGCGCTCCGGGAGGCAATCGGCCGCTTCGATTCACCATGTCGAGGAACTCAGCCGTGGTCCGCGTCGTCGCCGGCAGCTCGAATTGGTCAGCCAGATACCGACGAACGACATCGGACAGCTGCGTGTGATACGCCGCCGAAGCGATCGTCCCCGCCCCGTCCAGGCGGTTCAAATCCTGCAAGGCCAGTTGCTGCGGCGTCAGTCGGGGAGGCGCCTGGCGGCGGCGCAGCCCGATCCAGCAGGCGGCTGCTGCCAGAACCGCAACGGCGGCCGCCGCGATCGCCCACGGCGTCCAGGACCACGGCACTGGCGGCGGCAAGAATTCCGGAGGCGGAGCGGCCTGCGCCCTCTTCAGCGGATCGACCCACTCGGCTTTCTCCCACGCCGCTTCGGGGCCGTTGCGAAAGCGCACCTTCACGTCCGGCAGCGAGGCGGGACCGGGTTTGATCTGCCGAAGCAGCATCGTCGTCGTCCACGTCGCCCGATCGCCGTCCAGCCGGACCGACGCATTGTCCTCGGCTTGCCAGGCGTTCAATGGATCGGATAGCTCCGGTCGTTCCACTTCGAGCAGCGGGCCGCCAACCACGGTCAACGTCAGCCGCACCAGGGCAGCGCCTGGTTGCGGCCCCGTCTCTGCGGCGTGGATCGCCAGCCGAGCCGTCATGCCGCCGTGCGACTGCTCCGGCAAAACGACGCCCGCCTCGCCGGAGGGAGCGGGGCCGGCTGGGCTGGCGACGGCCAGGACCAGGAGAAGGAGCAATGGCATGGTCAGCGTTTCCTCTGACGTCGTTCGCGCAGCCGGAAAAAGCGGATCAGCGCATCGAGGTGATCGCCCTGCGTTGAAACCTCGATCAAATCAGCGCCCGACGAGCGCGCCAGCTGGCGAACCGCTTCACGGCGTGCGACGGCGGCGGCGGCGTAGGCCGCCCGCACGCGCCGGCTCGACGTGTCCACCAGTAGCCGTTCGCCGGTCTCCGCGTCTTCCACGCGCAGCAGCCCGCCGGGCGGCAGCTCCTCCTCCCGCGGATCGACGACGCGCACGGCCACCAGGTCGTGCCGCCGGGCGGCGCGCTTGAACGACATTTCGTAGCCTTCGTCGAGGAAATCGCTAAACAGGAAGACGACGGCCCGGCGGCGCTGGATGCGGTTGAGGAAGTCCAGTCCCTCGCGCAGCGACGTGCCGGTGCGGCGCGGCTGGTGGAACAGCACATCGCGAATGAGCCGAAGCACGTGGCGAGCGCCCTTGCGCGGCGGCACGAAGCGCTCGATGCGGTCGGTGAACTGAATCAGGCCGACGCGGTCGTTGTTGCTGACGGCGCTGAAAGCCAGCACGGCCGCCAGCTCGGCGGCGATCTCGCGCTTTTGCTGCGCCTGGGTGCCGAACTGGTGGCTGCCGCTGCAATCGACGGTCAGCAGCACGGTCAGTTCGCGCTCCTCGATGAAGCGCTTGACGAAGGGATGCCCCATGCGAGCCGTTACGTTCCAGTCGATGGTGCGCACGTCGTCGCCGGGCTGGTACTCGCGCACTTCATCGAAGGCGACGCCGGCGCCCTTGAAGACGCTGTGATACTCGCCGCCGAGAAGGTCCTCGACGGCGCGGCGCGCCTTGAGTTGCAGACGGCGGATCTGACGCAGCACTTCGCGCGGCAGCATGGCGGCGGACCCAGCAGGGGCGGCATCCCTTCAGAATACCGCATGCGCCGCCGGCTGCAATGCCGTCGTACTGCCGCCTGTTCAGGCGCCGGCCTCCCGATCCGAATCGTTCTCCCCTTCACAACTCTCCGGAGGATGCGCCAGCGTCGCTTCCGGGTCGATGCCGTCCGGAATGCGGAAGAGCCCCTGCCGCACGCGCAGCACGGCGCCCTTGGCGATCAGTCCGCGCGTGCCATAGAGGATATAGTGGACCTTGTGATTATCGGGATAGGGATAGCCCTTCATGCCGAAGAACTGCGGGTCGGCCTTCCAGACGGCGACCGACACGTCGTTGAGCGTGAACGGCTGCGGGATGGTGCGGGCCACGCGCAGCAGGGTCAGCCAGTGGCCGCCGGCGCGCAAGCGCTTGATAGTCTCGCGCCGCGATCGCTGCTTGTCGGCCTGCTCGCGAAACTCCTCCGGGCTCCGGCCCGCCTCCAGGTATTCCCAAAGAGTGCGTTGCTCGCTCATGACGTTCCTCCCCGCGGCGGCGCTGCTCCTTTCCTTCCTCCTCCATCATTAATGGAGCCGAGCGGCAGTTGCAAGCACAGCAGGGGCCCGGCGGCGGGGACGCCCTGGGGATTTCGCTCCGCTCTTTTTTCTTTTGCCCCGCCGCGCCGAGTCGAGTAGCCTCAATCCCATCGCTCCAACGGAGGCCGTCATGCGAATCGCGATATTTCCTTTGCTTTTCGGGATTTTCCTTCTCTCCATCGCCGCCGCCCCCGCCGCCGACGAGGCGCCTTACGACCTCGTCCTTCGCAACGGCAAAATCGTGGACGGCACAGGCAACCCCTGGACCGTCGGCGATGTGGCGATCCGCGGCGATCGGATCGTGGCGGTGGGCCATGTGCCGCCGACGCCGGCCAAGCGCGAGATCGACGTTACGGGGCTGGTCGTCGCGCCCGGCTTCATCGACATGCACTCCCATTCCGATTACACGCTCCTGGAAGACGGCGACGCCCAGAGCAAAATTCGCCAGGGCGTCACCACCGAAATCCTCGGCGAAGGTCAATCGGCCGGGCCGTTCCTCGGCAAACTGCCGCCGCACACGGCCAAGCTGAGCGGCGTCGGCGGCAAGGCGGTTCACTGGACGACGCTGGCCGGCTATTTCGACGTGCTGGAGCAATCCGGCGTGTCGGTCAACGTGGCGTCCTACGTCGGCCTCGACAACGTCTGGCAGGGGGTGATGGGCCTTTCGTTCGACCGACCCACACCCGCCCAGCTGGATGAAATGAAGGCCGAGGTGGACGGGGCGATGAAGGACGGGGCATTCGGCCTCTCGTCCATGCTCGCGATGCCGCCCGGCTCCCTGACGACCACCGACGATATCGTGGCGCTAGCCGACGTCGCGGCCAAGCATCACGGCACCTACTCGTCGCACATCCGCAATGAGGGCACAGGAGTTTTCGATTCCGTCAAGGAGGCAATCGCGATCGGCGAGCGCGCCCACCTTCCGGTGGACATTATCCATCTGAAAATCGCCGATCAGAAGTGCTGGGGCCGGATGAACGAGGTCGTCGCGCTGATCGAGGACGCCCGCAAACGCGGCGTCAACGTGCAGGCCAACGTCTATCCCTACACGCGCGGCAGCAATGATTTGGTTAGCATCATCCCGCCTTGGGCGCACGAGGGCGGGACGGCCGCCATGCTCGGACGGCTGAAGGACGCCCGGCAGCGCGAGCGAATGAAAAAGGAGATCCGCGATGGCCTGCCGGGCTGGTACGACCATTACACGGCGGTCGGCGGCGACTGGAGCCGGATGCTGGTGGCCGGCAAGGGCGCCTACGAGGGGTTGACGATGGACCGCGTCATTGCGACGCGGAGCAAAGGCAAGGACCCGGCGCCGGATCCGCTGGACGTGCTGTTCGACGTCCTGATCGAGGAGGGCGGCTCGGTCCCAACGGTCTACGAGCATCACACAGAAAAGGACATGAATCTCGCGTTGGTCCAGCCGTGGTGCTCAATCGGCTCGGACGGCCTGGCCTTGGCGACGGAAGGCCCGCTCCGCCGCGGCAATCCGCACCCGCGCAGCTTCGGCACATTCCCGCGCGTTCTCGGCGTCTATGTCCGGGACCTCGGCTTGCTGCGGCTGGAGGACGCCGTCCGCAAGATGACGTCGCTGAGCGCAGCAAAGATTGGGATCATGGACCGCGGCCTGCTCCGGCCGGGCTGTTTCGCCGACGTGACCGTGTTCGATCCGGACCGCATCGCCGACAAGGCCACCTATGCCGATCCGTTTCAGTACAGCACCGGCGTGCAGTACGTGATCGTCAACGGCAAAGTAGTCATTGACGGGGGCAAGCACACGGGCGAACGGCCGGGGCGGGCGCTGCGGCATGGGGAGTGACGCGGCGAGCGAACTGTT
>DATKHW010000146.1:0-7732 GCA_035546275.1 Gemmataceae bacterium | reverse complement strand
CAGCGATGAACTGTATGCGTCGCTGGCGGTGCTGACGATCGCCGTCCTGCCGCTGCGCGAGCGGTCGGACGACATGCCGGCGCTGGTTGATCGTCTACTCGAGCGAGGCAACGAGGAGGGCGATAGGCCCGTTCATCGGCTAGCGCCAGACGCATGGGACATGTTTCGCGCTCACGCCTGGCCGGGCAACCTGCGTGAGCTGTACTGCGTCCTGTCGGCCGCGCGCCGCCGCGCTGGCGGAGAGCGCATCGCAGCGGCTGATCTCCCGGCGTCGCTGCGACTGCTTCGCCGTCTGGAAGAGACGGCGGGTCGGAGACCGGAGAAGCCGCTGCCGCTGGACGCGCTTTTGGAACAGGCGGAGCGACGGCTCATCGAAGCAGCACTGAAACGGGCCGGCGGCAAAAAACACCGGGCTGCGGAAATCCTGTCGATCTGGCGCGCCCGATTGATCCGGCGCATGAAGGCGTTGGGCATCGGCGACGCGGAAGGCGAGGAGCCGGAGAAGAAGTAAGAAGGCCGCCATGCACTTGCCGCAAATCGTGGTATACGAATCGGACAGTCGGCTGAAACTGCAGCTCGAACCGCTGATCGAGCAGCGCCGCTGGGTGCTGCGTGAGGTACGTCGGCCGGACGTGTGTTTGCGTTGCTTGGCTCGCGGCGGTCCGGCCGTATTGGTGATCAGGGCCGGGGGCGACCTGGATCGGGAACTGAATCTGCTCGAACGGGCGACGTGGCTGTATCCCGACGCGCCAGCGGTCCTTGTGGCGGACGGCGATCAGCCGGAACTGGCCGGCCTGGCCTGGGACCTCGGCGCCGCTTGCGTCCTGCTGCCGCCGCAGCCGCGCGAAAGGCTGTCGGAAATCGTCGCCGCGTTGATGGGCGCGGAAGTGGAGGCGAAATAGCCGTGATCGCGGAGCTGCCGCTGCTGGACGAGACGCGCTGCATCGGCTGCGGCGATTGCGTCGCGGTCTGTCCGACCGCTTGCCTAGCTATGAACGGCGCCCTTCCCTGGATGCCGCGCCCGCTCGATTGCGTGTCATGCGCTTTGTGCGTGTCCATCTGCCCCACCGACGCACTGCGGATGGCCAAGACCGACGACGATTGAGGGGACGGCTCCGATGGCAGCCATGAGCTAGGATTGCGTGAACGGCCGCGGCGGCGCCTGATCGTCAGGCGGGCGGCCGTGCGTCCTCCACCACGGGCGGTGCGCCGGCATGAATCTCACGTTCTCCTGCACCCACTGTTCCAGACCCCTTGCTCCCGACGCCGGCGGCCGAATACCCCCCTGGTGCCGTCATTGCGGGGCGGACCTAAAACCTGCTGCGCCGTCGCCGCTACCGACGTCCAGCACTTCCGTCACCGATCGGCCGGCCCCGCCTCCGCCGCCTGTGAGCCCCGCTATAACGGATCGGCCGAGCCGCGCGCCGGTGCGAGTCGAGACTCCACCCCTTCCGGGAACGCTGTCGCCCGCGCTCCGCTACTTTCACGGGTATAACGCCTGGCGCGAGGATGTTCATCGCATTTACGTCACCGACTACGATTGGCTCGTCTTCCAGCTCGGCCCCGGCTCCGTTTCCCATGGCCACTTCACGCCGCGAACCCGGATGCGATACCATGCTCCCATCGGCTTGCTCGGCGCTATCGCCATGTGGAGCGAATCGCAACGGCTACAGCGTGCGGCGCGAGTCCGCGACTTCCTAGAGACGGCGGACGAGGAGTTGCTGCGCGAATACGCCGCCGCGCGGGACGGCGGCTACATTGTGGGCCCCGATGACGTGACAGAATTGACGATCGACCCGCCGTCGTTCTGGAGCCGGCTCTTCGGCGCACAACAGGAGGGCGTCCTGAAGATTCATCATCGCTGGGAGGGAAAAAAGGTCCTGGGGCTGACGACGGCGAAAGACGTGCGACTGGCGGCGGAAGCAGCGACGCGGCTGTTCGGCGACATGACGCGAATCAACTTGCCGTGGGCGGCCTCCTCCCTGCGCACCAGCACGCCATGACAGGGCGGCTCGGCCTCACCCCGGCGGCGTGAGGAACTGCCGCACCACTTCGGCCAGCACCTCGGGATGACTATACCCCGGCACATGGCCGCATCCTTCCACCACCACCCGCCGCGCGTTCGGCAATCCGCTCAGCAGAATCTCTGCGTGGACCGCTCGCACGACGACGTCCAGGTCGCCGCAAAACAGCAGCACCGGCTGGCGAACCTCCGGTAGTATCGGCCGCAGGTCCACCCGATCCAGCAGCAGCGCCTGGTGCGCGAAGGCCTTCACGGGCGTGCGTCCCGTCGTCTCTGCGAAAAAGCGGTACAGTCGCTCCGGCTTCTCGTGAAAGCCGCGGCCGTTGACCTTGTACGTCACCTTCTCGCGCAGCGGCAGTCGCCCGGTCGTTCCCGGCAAGAACCAACCCAGGCGCGCAAGAAAGCGCTCCAGCCGCCGCAACGGCCGCAGCGCCAGGCCGCCTTGCAGCACCGCGCGCGGCAACCGATCCGGTCGCTCGCGCATGGCCGTCAGCGCGATCGTGGACCCAAAGGAAGAGCCGAGGACATAGGCGCGGTCCAGATGGAGGTGGTCCAGCAGCGCCCAGAGATCGCGGACCAAATCGGCGTGGCTGTAACGGCCGAGCCGGGCGCCGTCGTCGCGGCCGTTGGGCAAGTCGTAGGCGAGGCAACGAAAATGGGCCGAGAGGCGCGAGATCGCCATGATCCACGCGCGGCTGGAATCCATTGCTCCATGCACGAACAGCAGCGGCGGACCATCGCCCCAAATGAAATACGGCATGCGATAACCGCCAGTGGCGCAAATGCCCTGAACGGCTTCGCATTCGAAACGATGCAAGGCGTCGTCCAGGTCGATCGGCGGCAAGGCGGCCGCTGCGTGCATGGCGCACACATCGGGGCAGGCCAGCTCACACGGCTGGTTGCAGACGGCGTCGCAGCGGCTTGCTTCATCCATACGGTTACGCTACGGACGGACCGCGAAACCGGCGAGCGGCGGCCAGCCCCGACGGGCAGGATTTCCACGGATCATGCGGCTGAAGCGGGCCACTTAAGAGGGGGAGCGCCGCGTCCCATAAAAGCCCAAAGGACTCAGAGCTGTCGCCCTAAGTCCTTTCGCATCAAAATGCCGGAGACAGGACTTGAACCTGCACGACCTTTACGGTCACCAGGCCCTCAACCTGGCGCGTCTGCCAATTCCGCCACTCCGGCCGGACACCCCATTACCTTATGGACGCGCCGGCCGGAAAATCAAGTCCCCACCGCGTCGCCGCGGCGCTTTTTCCCAGCCGTCTCCTACGGCCGAATTACGTCCACCTTGACGCTCCCTTTTTCCGTCATTTCCAGCAGGCTCTTGGCCTGATCGCGAAACTTCTCCGGAGTCTTCTCCAGGCAGTCGTATCTGTTAATCGAGTTCGCGTCCTGAATCATGACCTGGCCCAGCTTGGCCTTACCGTTATCAATCGTCCCCGTCACCTGAACAATCAGGCCGGGCTCCAAGCGCGTCGTCGTGAAGTGGTCGTTGGTGCGAGACGTGCTTATGCTCACGTTGCCCCCGTTCGCGACGTTGATGTTGGGGAAGTTCGGCGCGATGTTGGGGAAATTCGGCGGAAATTGCGGCAAGTTGGGGTTCAGGCCAGGCTGCGCGTCGGCCGCTTTCGCCTCCGGTAGCGACAGGCCCTTGATCGTTTCTTTCCGGCCTTTGCGCATAACCACCACGTCCACCGGCGTGTTCGCTTTGATCGCGTCCACCGCCTGCCGGAATTCCTCGGGGTTGCTCGGAACGGGTTTACCATCCAGCTCCAGCAAAATGTCGTATTCCTTCAAGCCGGCGTGGGCGGCCGCTGAGTCCGGTTTCATGTCCCGAATGACCAATCCCTGGTCGCCAGGCAACTCCAGCTGATTGACCAGTGCGTCGCCGGGCTTCTCGACTGTCACGCCCAGGCGGCCCTCCTGTGGCTGTGCGTTCGGGAAGCCGGGGTTGATGGGAAAGCCGCCGCCGAAACCCCCCTGCCGCCCTTGCAACTGCATGGCACGCCGCAGCTGCTCGCGCGCCTGCCGCATTTGCTCGCGCAGCAGCTTGGCCTGATTGGGATCGAGATTGGGCATGTTCTTGAGCAGTTCATCGACGTTCACGTCGGGCAGCGCCAGGTCCGGCAACGCCGGCAGCTGCGGCTGTTGCTCCACATTCGGCGCCTTGGGTTGTTCCTTTTTCGGCTCCTCTTTGTTCGGCTCCGCGGCAGGCGCGGCGGCCGCCCGCAGCGTGAAGCCAGCGGCCAGCACCGCCAGCGACAGCAGCCCGCATGCCGCGGCCAGCGACCAGCGGCGCGGGCAGCGCCGTTCGAGCGGGGTTCGATTGTGAAGCATGGTTTTCACTCTCCAAAAAAGATCGGAAGATCGGCCCCAGACGCCGTGCGCTCCGACCGGCGGTCGGGGCGCTGCCGTCCAGGCCAGCAGGAATTGTGCATAGTCTTCGGGTCGGCCGCCCGCGGAGGCGGCGGCCGCGTCGGCCAAATACTCCTGACACAAGCGGGCCTGACGCCGCAGCCGCCAGAACCACGGCACTGGGAAATAGACTGCCTGCGCCAGGCCGAACAGCAGGCCGGACCAGGCGTCGCGCCGCCGCAAATGGGCCAGTTCATGGGCGAACACCCAGCGCAAGGCCTCGTCCGCGGCCTCGCACAGCGCGGCCGGCAGCACCACCGTCGGCCGCAGCAATCCACAACTGAACGGCGCCCGCACGTGCCGCGATGCCAGCAAGCGCGGCCGCCGACCCGGCCCGGCCATTTCCGCGAAAAGCTCGGCCGCTCGCCCGCCGACGGGAACACAGCGACGCAGCAGGCGATGCAGCACGGCCCAGCCGAACAGCCAACGGCCCAGAACGACGAAGCCAGCCGTCAGGTACAGTGCTGAGGCGATGGAGGCGACGCGGTCGGCGTCTATCGACCAGCCGGCGGGCGCTGTGGCAGTTTGGACGACCGGCTGGGACGGCGGCAGCGCTGCCGGCGCCTTGGCGAGGGGCGCCGGAGCCGGCTCTCGCGGAGCACGGATTTCGGGAACCTGCTTTCTCGGCATTGGGGCGGCCACGGGAGCCGGCGCAGCCGAGGCCCACCCTTTTTGCGGCTCTATTTCATAGACGGGCGCGGCCGGCGCATGGACCGCAACGGGCGGGGGTTCCGCTGGCGTGGTCACGACAAGCCAGGCCGGGCCGAGACTGAGAAGCGCCAGCACCAGCGACGCCACAATGGCCGACTCGGCCACGCGCAGCCGGCGGACCGGCTGACGCGTCCACGCCGTCCATGCCCAGGCCGCCAGCAGCAGCAGGCCTCCGCCAATGAGCGTATGCAGCAGCCAACTTGTCCCCGTCGTTCCATTCATGGCCGCACCCCCGACCTCACCGCCGCCCATCCTTCCGCCGCGCCGCGTCGATCAAGGATTGAATTCGCTCCAGCTCCGCCGCCGACACCTTCTCGCTGCGCAGTAGGCTTTGGACTAGCTGCGACGCCGCCCCGTCGAAGACTCGATCGAGGAACCGGGCCGTGCTTTCATCGCGGGTGTAGCGGGCCGTGTAAATGAACGTCCGGCCGTCTGGTTCGTGACGAACCAGGCCCTTCGGCGATTCCATCAGGCGCAGCAGCGTCTGGACGGTGTTGTAGGCCAGGTCCGGCTCGCGCTGCTGCAAACGGCGATGCACCGCCCGCACACTGCTCGGCCCGTCTTCCCACAACACCTTGAGGATTTCCAGCTCCCGCGGCGTCGGCGTCGGCAGCTCGTTCAAGACCGCACTCCATCACCGAAGAACTAAGGCCTAAGACTTTAGGCATTAGAGCCGATAGCAGTATACCTGTCAAGACAAAAAAATGAAAACCACAAAGTCTTCGAATCGGATGCTAAACGGTGAAAAATCGGTTTTTCGGAAGTCGTCGTCGAATAATGCAGGCGACACGTTGTTGTGCCGCGCACGGCCGAATATCTCGCCACGGGGGACATATGAGGACCAAGCTTCTTTTTGTGGTGCTGATGCTGGCAGCTGCGGCGACGCCCACTCGTTCCTGGGCGTTCATCGCCGTCCCCAGTCCGACTCTTGGCAAAGTGGTTTCGCTTTCCAACAACATAGTTTTGCTCCGGGTGGAAAAGGTCAGCCGGGAAAAGCAGGTGGTCGTTTACACGAAGGTCGCCGACCTTAAGGGCGTCAGCGCCGCCGACACAGTGAAGCACAAACTTGCCGACGGCTCGCGCCCGCGGTACGCCCGCACCATCCTCGATTGGGCCGAGCCGGGAGAAGTCGCCGTATGCTTCACGGCTGGCAACGCCTCCCTGACGTGCATTGGTTCTTTCTGGTACGAGGGCGCTCCCGGCGCGGACGGCTGGACGATCATGACCGTCGGCAGGCCGAACATGGGCTTCGCCTACAGCGGGTCTGTGTCGAAGCTGCGGGACGCGGTGGGCGCCATTGTCGCGGGCAAGGAAGTGGTCGTCACGGCGCTGAAGTATGAGGCCATGGCGCTGGGGCCGGGAAAGACGCTGGAACGCAAGCTGGACCACTGGGCGACCTTTGAGGCGGTCGCCAGCGCGCGGCTGATGCGCGGCAAGGAATGGCCGCTTTGGCGCCTGAAAGCCAGCCTCGACATGCCGCCGCAAATCGTTCTCCTTATCCAGGAGCCAGGATGGATCGTCGGCGACGGACCGGCCGGAGCGGACGATGTGCCGGCGCTGGTCAAGGCGCTGGACGGCAAAGACGCGCCCGCCCGGATCGAGGCCGCGGAGGTGCTGGGCATGATGGGCAAGACCGCCGCGCATGCTGAGCCAGCGCTCCTGCCGCTGTTCCGGGACGCCGACCCACTCGTCTGCGTGGCGGCCGCCAAGGCCGCGGCCGACATCGACCCGAAGAACGAGGCCGCGATCCCTCTGCTGGTCGAGGCGCTGAAGGCCGACGCGGCCAAAGTCCGACGGAGGGCGGCGGAATCTCTGGGCGATCTCGGCCCCGGCGCCCGGCCCGCTGTCGCCGCCCTGGTCCAGGCGGTCAAGGACGCCGATCCGGCCGTGCGCTGGGCCGCCATCGACGCCCTGGGTCAGATCGGCCCGGATGCGGCTGAGGCGGTCCCGGCGCTGCTAGAAGCCCTGAACGACGCAGAAAGCCGCGCCGTGGCCGTCGATTCCCTGGGGCAAATGGGCCATAAGTCCCAGGCCGCCATTCCCGCTCTGGAAAAGGCGCTAACGGCAGACGACGTCGCCGTCCGCTGGCCGGCGGCCGCCGCCCTGGTGCGCATGGGCGGGCCGGGCGCCAAGGCCGGGACCCGGTATCTCCTGGCCGCCAGCCGCGATTCCGGCCGGAACAAGAACGACGCGACCAACATCCTGATGGCCCCGACCGCGCGCGAGGCGCTGCCGGAGCTGATCGACGCCGTGCGAGACCCTGATTTGCGCGACCCGGCGACCGAGGTGGTGTTGGACGTGAGCACTTACCTGCAGAGGGACCAGCTGCCGGACGTGCGGAAGTGGGTGGATGACGCGGATGTGGGCGTCCGCTGCGTCGCTGCCTTCGTCTTGCACACCGGGCGCGTGCGGGCCGGGGAAGTGGTGGACGCCAAGGACGTGATCGCCGTGCAGCGGCAAGGATTGTCGGCGGCTGACCCCTGGGTCCGCCGTCAGGCCGCCCGTTTCCTGGGCAAATTGGGGCCGCAGGCGAAGGACGCGGCGGAGGCATTGTCGGGGCTGCTGCAAGACCCGGAT
>DATKHW010000145.1:0-7706 GCA_035546275.1 Gemmataceae bacterium | reverse complement strand
GTCCGGGTGCAGGCCGGTCTCGCGGACGAAAATCAGCCAGCAGCCCAGGCCCGTTTCGCGGAGCAGCGGAAGCACCTGATCCGCCTTTTCGCGCAGCAGCATGGACGACGCCTCCCGTGGATTGTTGCGGAGCAATTATGGTGGCCGATGCGATGACAGCCGCAGTTCCCTACAGGTCCTCGTAATGGGCCGCGGAATCGGCGGCGAAGCGAATCATAGCATAGGCCACGATGAGCACCAGCGGCACGGCGACAAGGGCCAGACGCACCGCGGCGCGGGGGATCGGCCATAGTTTCCGCACTCCCGGCGCTTCGCCAACCCACGCCAGCAGTGGCGCCAGCAGCAGGCACAGCCCCAAATCTGGCCGCAAGGAGCCAAAATAGCGTCCAATCACCAGCACGCTGAACAGGCCGACCACGGCGACGCCTAGAAAACTGGCACCCCGTTCCGACGGCGCCGCGAAGGAGGCGACGGCCGCGCCGGCGACGGCGCCGGCCACAGGCAACCCCATCAGGCCGCCGCGATAATAGCCCGAAAGCATCACGACCACGGTCGCCGCCAAAGAGGCAAGCACCACAGCCGGCGCCGCCGAGTGTACGGACGCGCGCACTTCCAGCAGCGCCATGAGCGCCCAGACCGCCGCCAATAATACTGCCAGTCCGCCCAGAATCGCCGCGGCTTGCAGGGGAGACCATTCGGCCGAGTGGGGGCCGGCCAGGTCCGTCAGGTAAACCGAGTGGTGCAGCAAGATGGGCGCGGCTGTTCCAGCAAGCCCTAGCCGAAACATCCACGGAAGCCAAAAGGGACGGGCCAGGCAGGCGGCCGCGCTTTCGACGGCGAGCGTCGCCGGCAGCAGAATGACGAGAAGCCGGTCGCGATCCTCCGGAGCCGGCCAACGCGGCCATTGCCCCAGGACCAGGCAACCGGCGTAGATCCCCGCCCCAAGGCCGAACACCCAGCCGAGTCTCAGCCGCGGCCGGTGCGGTTTGCGCCACGGCCACGCCGCCGCCAGCAACACCATGCCGGCGACGGCGGCCGAAACGGCCAGCGCGAGGGCCATGAGATTGTAATCCGGCATTCAGCCCTTCCCCGGCCCATTTACTTGGCGGCTTCGACGCCGATGTCGATTGGGATCTCGTCGCCTAGCGCACCCAGGTCGGTCTTCATGTCGAAATCGCTGCGCTTGATGACCAGGTTCGTCGTGAAGCCGATGCGCTGCATTCCCTTGGGGAACTCCACCGTCTTGTCGCCGCCCTTGAGCGTGAAGCCCACCGGCTTTGTGACGCCGTGCAGCGTCAGGTCGCCGGTCACGTCGTAGCCGCCCGGGACCGGCTTGACGCTGGTGCTCTGAAACGTCATGGCCGGGAACTGCTTGGCGTTGAAGTAATCGGCGTTGCGCAGGTGTTCGTCGCGCTTGGGGTTGTTGGTGTCCACACTCTCCACCTTGATCGACAGCGCGAACGACGACTTACTGGGGTCGTCTTTGTCGATGGTGAACTGCCCGGAGAAATCGTCGAACCGTCCGTGAATGTAACTGATGCCGATATGAGAGATCTTGAAGGAGATGGAGGAGTGGACCGGATCGACCATGTAGGTGTCGGCGGCGCGGGCCGTCAGAGACGCCGCCGCGACGAGGACCACCAGACCGAGAAGCCGGATTGTCGTCCGCATGATTGCTCCTTTGCAGAAGGGTACGTCGGCCGCCGACCCGGCGGGGACGGGGCCTTTCTACCGTCGTCATGCAGCCGCGGCAAGGACGACGTGCGGCATCCGTCGTGCCGACCATGACAGAACTGAGGCCGCCGGCGCGTCTTAGGGGGGATGTGGTTGCGATTGCCGTTTCGAGAGGGTAAACTCACCCTCTAGAGTCGCAGTTACGGTTCAGAGAGGCCCGCTCGAAAAGAGCGGTTCCGTGACGGACGGGACTGCCATGAGCGAATCATCCTCGAACGACTCGCCAGAGCAGGCAAGGCCTATCAACCCAGGGGGGCGCGATGTGCCGGCCGACGACCCGCCGTTGCCGGCGGGGCCGGCGACCGTGCCTATGCTTGCGTCCCTGCGGCGGGGGCCGGACCGCCTCGTCCTGCGCGCTCCCTTTTGGCCCATGATCCCCGCGGTGCTGGGCATTGGGTCGCTGTCGGCCTACTGGTTCCTTTCGGGCGCGATGCCATTCAACCCGACGGCCGTGACGTTCGTGCTCCTCTTTTTCGGACCCGGCTGGGCTTGTTGTGGCTGGATTTGCTACCGCTGCCTCGTCCGGCGCGTCACGTTCGACACGAAGGCGGGGCTCCTGACGTTGGGGTGGAGGGGTCGGCGGGGGCGGCGGCCGTTGTCGTCGATCATCGGGGTGCAGGCGATGATGACGCGCGTGCGCTCCGGCGGCAGCATCGCCGCCATGCCTCAGGCGCAGATGAACCTGATCCTCGACGACCCCGCCGAGCGGCGCCTAAACGTCATGACCGGCCCCTTAGCGTGGTCCCTCGCGCAAAAGGTCGCGGACTTTCTCGGCGTGCCCGTGCTCCGGCCGGCGGCGATGGCGGCGGCCATTGGGGCCGCGGCGGCGGCCAGGGAGGCTCAGACGACGGCAATGCCGAAAGATGCGAAGACGGTCGCGGCCACGTGGCCGGTCGTCGCCGCAGTGGCCCGAGTGGCGCCGATTCCGTCGCCGGTGGTGAGCGAGCCGAGGCCGGGCCTCCTCGTCATCCGCCAGCGCTTCCTGGCGCCGCCGTTGGGGTTCCCATGGAAGGCGTTGGCGCCGATCCTGTTGGCGTTGATGTGGGGGGCGCTTGTGTTCCTGATCGCCACGGGCCACGCCGCGGACTGGTATACGATAGCGGTGATACCGTTGGCGCCCTTCGCCCTCCTTATCCCCCTGAGCCTGGTTCTCTACCGCCGAGCCCGCTTCGACCGCACGCGCGGCAAGCTGACGGTGGGGTGGCGGGGCGCCCGGACGGCGCCGTGGCCCCTGGAATCGGTGAAGGCTGTGGAAGTGATGGGAGGCTCGCGCAGCAATCTGTGCCTGCTGCTCGACGACTCGAAGCAGAGGCGACTCTTCCTCATCACGGACGCGGACGCCGCGTTGGTGCGGCGCGCGGCGGAGCGGCTGGCGTCCTTCCTCGGCGTGCCGCTGCAAGTCGCGACCCAGCCGACGCTAGCCGCACAATCCGGCACGCGGGCCGAGGCCGTCAACCCTCTGGAGCTGCTGAAGCGGTCTGCGCTGTCTCCTGGGAGGGCGACCATCCGCGGGCCGACGCGCCTCGTGCCGAAGCGTGAGGACGTCCTGGTGCTCCGGCCGCGCTGGCGCCTCACCTGGGCCTGGCTCCGCCTTGCACCCGCCGTATTCGCCTTTGGCCTGGAACTCTCCATCCTCTGGCTCGCATGGTTCGGGCCGGCGGTGGGGCAGGCGCGCCTCGCTTCGTCGGCCCTGATCGTGCTGTTGTTTGGGGCGCTGGCTCAGGTCGCCGCCTTGCGGCCGATGCTTCTGTACCGCGACCGCTTCGACCGGCGAACCGGACTCCTGACGCTGGGCTGGTCCGGCTTCAAAGGGAAGCATCCGTTAGAGAAGGTCCTGGCCGTGCAGCTCATCCCAGGCGGGCTGGTCGAGAGGTCCCCGTTATCGTCCTTCTGGGGCGGCGAGCATCACGTCAGCTATCAGCTGAACCTGGTGATCGCCGACGCCCGCGAGGATCGGCTGAACCTGACCGATGATACCGACCTGGAATGGACGCGGCAGGCGGGTCAGCAAATCGCTGACTTCCTCGATGTACCGCTGATCGACCAGATTGCGGATGGCGATTGAGCCAGCACCCCTTATTGTGCCGTCGCCTCAGCCGCGGGGTCGGCGAGGCTGGCCAGGTTGTTTTCGTCGGTGAACTGAAGCGATTCGGAGTTGACGCAGTAGCGCAGGCCGGTCGGCCGCGGGCCGTCCTCGAAGACATGGCCCAGGTGGCCGTCGCAGCGAGCGCACAGAATCTCGATGCGGCTCATGCCGTGGCCGCGATCGACGGCCGTGACCACATTCTCGGCCGCCACGGGCTGGAAGAAGCTGGGCCAGCCGGTCCCCGAATTGAATTTGCCGCTCGACGCAAACAACGGCAGACCGCAGCACACACAGGAATAAACGCCGTTGCGTTTGTTGTCCAGCAGCGTCCCGCAGAAAGGCCGCTCCGTGCCCTTGCCGCGAGCGATGCGAAGCTGATCGGGCGTAAGTTTATTCGCCCATTCCGCATTGGTTTTGACGACTTTGGAGCACTCGACCGGCCCGACCAATTGACCTCGACGGTCGAAGACCTTGACTCGCATGATTGCTTCCTCCCTTTCGCCGCCGACCCTGGTCTCGGAACCGAGCCGCCGACCAGCGCGGCCGCAACGTTATTGTAGGCGCGACAAGAGAGAGCACGGGCCGACGCTGCTCGCCCTTCGATGTATAATCGGCCTTACATGGTATGCGCTCGGGAGATGCAAGAGATCCACCATGCCGCCGACGATCCGCCTGGCTGTGCTCGATGACGCCGAACAGGTGCAGGCCGTCTACGCTCCCTACTGCCACACGCCGATTTCGTTCGAGTCGCAGCCGCCGACTGTTTTGCAGATGCGGGATCGGCTGGCAAATGTACTGGGCCAGTATCCGTGGCTGGTGTGCGAGGACGGCGGCGAGGTGCTCGGCTATGCCTACGCCTCACGGCATCGGGAGCGGGCCGCGTATCGTTGGTCGATCGATGCCACGGTTTACATCCGGCAGGGCCGGCAGCGGCGCGGCCTGGGGCGGGCCTTATACACTTCTTTGTTCGCCTTGCTGCCGCTCCAGGGCTATGTCGCCGTCTGTGCCGGCGTGACGCTGCCGAACCCGGCCAGCGTGGGGCTGCACGAAGCGATGGGTTTCCAGCTAGTCGGTGTTTATCGAAGCGTGGGCTACAAATACGGGGCCTGGTACGATGTCGCGTGGTTTCAGCGACTATTGCAAACGCCGCCGTCTCAGCCGCCGGAGCCCAAAGCCATCGGCCAATTCCGCGCTTCCTCCGAGTGGCAGGCGGCCCTGACGGCCGGGCTGCCGCTGCTGCGTGGGATGGAAGGAGCGCAGTAAGCCGTGTTTCCGTCCATTGGTCCTTTCGCTAGGATGAGTTTTGTCCCGCAAAGGCTCGGCGATCCTTCTGAAATGCCCGATCCGACCCGTCTCCTGGCCACGTTGCAGCGCGCCATCGACGCTTTTCGCGCCACGCCCGGCCGGCGCGGCCGGGTCGTTCACCTGGAAGGGGCCGTCGATGTGCTGGCCGCCGGCGACCTGCACGGCAACGTCGAGAATTTCCGCCGCCTCTTGCACAAAGCCGATCTTGCTCGCAACCCCGGACGTCATCTCGTCCTCCAAGAGGTCGTTCATGGTCCCTTCCGTTATCCAGCCGGCGGCGATCGGTCGCACCAGCTGCTCGATTTGATCGCCGCTCTCAAATGTCAGCACCCGCGGCAGGTGCATTTCCTGATCGGCAATCACGAGCTGTCCCAGTCCACCGGCCGCAGCATCGCCAAGGACGAAGTGGAGTTGAACGATCTGTTTATCCAAGGCGTTCGAACAGCCTACGGCGAGCGGGCGGACGAAGTCTACGCCGATTATCTGCGGCTGATCGCCGCCGCTCCCGTGGCGGTGCGGACGCCCAACCGCGTCTTCCTCAGCCACAGCCTGCCGCCGATGTCCCGCCTGGCCGACTTCGACGCCGCGGTGCTGGAGCGCGACGAGTCCACCGAGGCCGACTGCCGGCCCGGCGGCGCCATCCACGCCCTCCTCTGGGGCCGCGACATCCGGCCGGAGACGGCGGCGGCGTTCCTGCAGAAGGTCGACGCGGATTTGCTCATATCGGGCCACATCCCCAACGACCATGGGTTCGAGGCGCCCAACGACCGGCAGCTCATCCTCGACAGCCTCGCGCAGCCTGCCGCCTGCTGCCTCTTGCCGGCCGACCGCCCGCTGACGCACGCCCAGCTGATGCAATGCGTGAGCCTCTTGTGATTTCCAATGCCATGAACGCTGAGCCGCCGATTTCCCGACCGCCGTTGCCGCGAACCCCGCCGGACGCGCTCGGACCGCCGATCCGCGAACAGGTCATTATCGACGACCGCACGTTCGTCATCGACCGCCCCAGCGATTCGGACAAGCTGCTGAATCACCCGGCCATTCACGCCGCCTTCGCCGCCGATGAGTATCTGCCTTACTGGGCCGACCTGTGGCCGGCCGCGCGGATGTTGGCCAAGGCGATCTTGCGCGAGCCGTGGACCGATCATGCAGCGCGGTTTGACGCTTTGACGGCGCTGGAAATCGGCTGTGGTCTCGGCTTGCCCGGCATCGCGGCTATGGCGGCCGGCCTACGCGTGACCTTCAGCGACTATGACGCTACCGCCCTCAAATACGCTGCAGACAATGCTCGCGCCAACGGCTTTTTCAACTTCGATACGCTCCAGTTCGACTGGCGCTACCCTCCGCCGGGGATCCAGTTCCCCGTGCTGCTGGCGTCGGACCTGATTTATGAGGTCCGCAATATCGCTCCACTCGTAGGCCTGATACAAGAAGCAATGCACCCAGACGGCATGTGTCTGCTGACGGACCAGGACCGCGTGCCGTCGCACGTCCTGCGTGATAGGCTGGCGGCGGAAGGGCTACCGTACACGACGCAGGTGATGCGGGCCGGCGAGCCGGGAGGACGGCGCGTCAAGGGAACGCTGTACCGAATCCGGAAGCGATGAAAGGGGTCGTCCATATCCCATGAATCCCGCCGACCTGCCGGCGCTCCTCGGCGGCACGCCGATCCGCCCCGAAGGCCCACCAGGCTGGCCTTCCTGCAATGAGGCCGTGCGCGACGCCTTGGACGCCGCCTGGCGCGACGGCGTTTGGGGCAAGTACCAGGGCGGCGGCGTCGAACGGCTGGAACGGCGCCTGGCCGAGATGCACGCCGTCGCCTTCGCCGTCGTCTGTTCGAGCGGTACATTGGCAGTCGAATTGGCCCTGCGCGCCCTCAAGGTCGGTCCCGGCGACGAGGTCGTGCTGGCCGCCTATGACTATCCTGGTAATTTCCTCGCCGTTCACGCCGTCGGCGCCCGGCCGGTGCTTGCCGACGTCCATCCCGACGACTGGAACCTCGACCTCGACTCCCTGATGGAGGCGCTTGGCCCGGCGGTGCGGGCGGTGATCGTCTCCCACCTTCATGGCGGCCTCGTTCCCATGCGGGAGTTGACGGAGCGTACATCGGCCCAAAACATCGCCGTGATCGAAGACGCCGCCCAGGCGCCGGGCGCCGTGCTACAGGGACGGCTGGCGGGAACCTGGGGCGACATCGGCGTATTGAGCTTTGGCGGTTCGAAGCTGCTCACGGCGGGCCGCGGCGGCGCCCTGCTGACGAATCGAGCCGATTTGCGTCAGCGGCTGCGACTGCTAATGCATCGGGCTGGAAATGTGCTCTATCCTCTCTCTGAACTCCAGGCCGCAGTGCTGGCGCCGCAGCTCGAACGGCTCGACCAGAGCAACGCCCGCCGCCGTCGGGCTGTCGCCCTGCTGACCGAACAAGTCCGAGGGGCACCGGGACTTCGCCCTTTCCGCGACCGCACCGACGGTGAGCCGGGCTACTACAAGCTCGGCTTTCAGTACAACGCCGATAGCTTCGGTCTGCCGCGGGCGCGGTTCATCGCGGCCGTGCGGGCGGAGGGGATCGCCGCAGACGAGG